>NZ_JBYOKH010000003.1:0-260261 GCF_057799415.1 Achromobacter sp. 18P8.1.1
CCGGTGGTTGGGTGCGGAGGATCTTGCGGGGCCCGCCCCATGCCGGCCGCGCGGGCGGCCTTGTGGGGCTTACGCGGTGTCTTGCGTCGGGGGCTGGTCGCTTCGCGGTGTTGGTGGCGGTCGGTTAGGTAGTTGGGGGCGTGCGGTGTCTTGCGCCGGGGCGTTGGTCGTTTCGCGCTACGTGCATTTGTAGGATGGGTGGAGCGCGTGGGGTGGTCACTTGTGCGCGGGTGCTTGCCGCGCGTAACCCATCGTCGCTTGCGAAGGCGTGGCCGGATTATGCTGTGGTATTCACGCTTCTCATCCGGGCTTTTATCATGCAATTTTCCGCCGCTATCCCCATTCTGCGCATCTTCTCGGTCGAGAAGGCGCGCGAGTTCTATCTGGATTATCTGGGGTTCTCGTGGGACTGGGAGCATCGATTCGAGGCCGGGTTTCCCTTGTATGCGCAGGTGCATCGCGGCGACTTGGTCCTGCATTTGAGTGAACACCATGGGGATGCGACGCCGGGGTCGGCGGTGTTTGTGCGGATGCAGGGGGTGGATGCGTATCACGCGGAGCTCACCGCGACGCAGTACGGTTATATGCGGCCGGGCGTGGAAGAGGCGCCCTGGGGGCGGGTGCTGGCGGTTATTGATCCGTTCGGCAACCGGCTGAGCTTTTGCGAAAGCCAGGACTAGGCGCTTACGCGCCAGTCCTGTTGTACTGGGTTTTACTGCCCCTTTTTCCTACATCTTGCATTCCGCCGCGTGCACGTCAGTGTGGTCGCGGGCGAGTACCTTTTGGTTCTTGTAGACGAGCTTGCCGTCGGGGCCGGTTTCGATGTGCAGCAGGTACCAGTCCTGGATCGGGTGCTGGTTGGGGCCGAACTTGAATTTGCCGCGCACGGAGGGGAAGTCGGCGCGGCGCAGGGCGGTGCGGAAGTCGTCGGCGCGGCCGGTGACGTCGCCGTTGACGGCTTTGAGCGCCGAGGCGATCAGGTTGGCGGTGTCGTAGGCCTGGGCGGCGTAGGCGGTGGGCGGGCGTTTGTAGGCGTTGGTGAAGGCCTCGACAAAGTGCTTGTTCTGCGCGTTATCCAGGTCGGCGCTCCACAGTGAGCTCAGATAGAAGCCCTTGCTTGCGGTGCCGGTCGCGGCCAGCATGCGGTCGTCCATCGAGTAGATGGGCGTGATCATGCGAATCTTCTCGGACAGCCCCGAGTTGGCGAACTGCTTGGTCAGGTTGATGCCGGCGCCGCCGGGATGGAATTGGAAGATGGCGTCGGGGTTCAGCGAGCGGATGCGGGCGAGTTCCACCGAGAAGTCGGACTGGTCCAGCTTGGTATAGATCTCTTCGGCGATTTCGCCCTTGTAGGCGCGCTTGAAGCCGGCGACGGCGTCGCGGCCGGCCTGGTAGTTGGGGGCCATGACGACGACGCGCTTGACGCCCAGTTCGTTGGCCGCCATACCGGCGGTGTCCGCATAGGAGTCGTTCTGGAAGGCGACGGCAAAGTAGTTGGGGTTGCAGGCGCGGCCGGCATAGTTCGAGGGGCCCGCATTCAGGCTCACGTAGAAGCCGCCGGCGTTCAGCACCGTGGGGCCGACGGCGGCCATGACGTTCGAGAAGTTGACGCCCGTGAAGAGCCGCACGCCGTCCTGCACCATCTTGTCGGCGATCTGCTTGGCGTTGGCGGGCTTGAGCGCATCGTCTTCGACGCGCACGTTGACGGGCACGCCGCCCAGCTTGCCGCCGCCTTCTTTCACGGCCAGCATGAAAGCGTCGCGCTCGTCCTCGCCGATGTAGCCGGCGGGGGTGGAAAGCGTGCCGATGAAACCGATGTCCACCGGCTTTTGCTGCGCGGCGGCCGCGGAGGCCGCCAACGCCAGCAGGAGGGCGGCAGTGCCGCGGATGGGGGTCTTCTTCATGTTGTCTCCTCTTGTGCTCTTGTTATGTCGCCGCGAGGCAGTTCTCCACTTTCCAACCGTACAGCCACTGCAACGCGTCGTAGAACTGGGACTGGCCGCGGCCGGTCCACAGTTGGTTGCGCACGGTGCGTTCCACGCCCCGCGCGTGATACAGGCGGCCCATCTCCCGGGTGGACCAGACCACGCGCGCACTGCGCGGGATGCGGACCGATTCATACAGGCGGAAGGCTTCCTCCAGATCGTGGCCGCAGTGGCGCACGGCTTCGCCCAGCGTCACGGCGTCTTCCAGCGCCATACAGGCGCCCTGGGCCATGTATTGCGTCATGGGGTGGGCGGCGTCGCCCACCAGCGTCACGCAGCCCTGGCCCCACTGCTCGACGGGTTCGCGGTCGGCGGTAGCCCAGCGCTTCCACGACGTGGGGCGGTCCAGCATCTGGTGCGGGCGCGGATGGATGCCCTGGAAGTACGACAGCACCTCGTCCTTGCTGCCTTCGCGCACGCCCCATTCTTCTTGTTCGCGGCTGTGAAACGTGACGACCAGGTTGTATTGCTGGCCGCCGCGCAAGGGGTAGTGCACCAGGTGGCAGTGCGGGCCGGCCCACAGCACGGGTGCGTTGATGCGCAGTTCTTCGGGCATGTTGTCGCGTTCGACCACCGCCCGGTAGACGACGTGGCCGGTCACGCGTGCGGGGTCGCCGACCGTGCGTTCACGGATCACCGACTTGACGCCGTCCGCGCCCACGATGGCGTCCGCCCGGTAGCGGTTGCCGTCCGTGTCCACGACCTCGACGCCGTTGCCGTCTTGCGACATGCCGGCGATCTGGGTAGACGTGCGAAAGCGGATCAGCGGGTTCTGCTGCACGGCTTCCAGGATGGACAGGTGGATGTCAGCGCGATGGATCACGGCATATGGGCCGCCGAAGCGCGCGCGGAACGCGTCGCCCGTGTCGATGCGCACCACTTCCCGGGCATCCACCGCGTCCATCATGATGATGTGATCGGTGAAGACCGCGCGGGTGCGCGCCGTCTGGCCCACGCCCAGGGCGTCCAGTGCGGCGAAGGCGTTCGGGCCCAATTGGATCCCCGCGCCGATCTCGCCAATATGCGCGGCCTGTTCCAGCAGTTGCACCGCGATGCCTTGGCGGGTCAGGGCCAGCGCGGCGGCCAGGCCGCCGATGCCGCCGCCCACCACGATGACGGACCGGGCCGGTTGAGTGCTTGTCTTGGACGTGTTCATGATTGTTGTCCGCGCCGCGTCATTCCTGGCCGCCAAGGAAGGCGCCTTGGCGCGTCAACTGGGCCTGCAAGGCGGAAACGGGCACATCGGCAGGCGCGATGCCGGCGCGCAGCGCCATGGCCGCAGCCGTGCCTGCGGCTTCGCCCATCACGAAGCAGCTGCCGCTGACGCGCGCGGCCGACTGGCCCTCGTGCGTCATCGAGGCGCAGCGGCCGGCCACCAGCACGTTGTCGGCCACGCCGGGGCCGCGCTTGGGGACCATCATCCGGAACGGCAGCTGGTTGTAGCCCCGCGATTCGGGAATGGGTGGCCACATCCATTGCACGTCACCCGCCGTGTGCATTTCCAAGGGCCAGCCATTCACGCCGATGCTGTCTTCGAAATCGGCGCAGCCCAGCACGTGTTCCTTGGTCAATACCGCTTCGCCCACGATGCGGCGCGTTTCACGGATGCCGAGTTGCGGGGCGATGTCCAGTACATACGCGTTCTCGAAGCCCGGCACCTTGGCGCGCAGGAAGCCCAGGTATTGCATGATCTGTCGGCGGCCTTCCAGCTCTCCGGCGGACAGCGACCCGGCATTGGTGCCATCGGCCGCGCTGCCGTCGGCGTTGGCCAGTTGCGTGACGTTCACGCGCCATTCGTAATCGTGCTTTTGCGGACGCACGATGGCGCCCCGGCGGGGGAAGGTGAATTCGCCGCTGGCCGCGGCCTGGTCCATCAGGAGGGGGATGGTCTTCCAGGCTTCCTGAGCGCGCGCGCCGTCCACGTTGCCCACCTTGAACATGAGGGTGGGGTAGAGCATGTGGCCGTGTTCGTCGCCTTTTTCGAACGGCAACCCGCCCCATTGCGCGATGTCGGCATCGCCCGAGCAGTCGATGAACACGCGGGCGCGCACGGCGCAGCGGCCCGACTTGGTCTCCAGGAACAAGGCGTCCACGCGGCCGTCCTCGGCGCGTGCAAGGCCGGTGGCCAAGGCATGGAACAGCACGTGGGCCCCGCTGTCCTGCACCAGGCCGTCGGCCGCGCACTTGAAGGCCGAGATGTCGTAGGCCTGGGCGTGGATCTTGCCCAGGATCAGATGCGGATCATTCAGCCCGTCCATGGCGCGCATGCGGTCCAGCAGGTCGTCGGTCATGCCGTGCACGACCTGGCGGATGTCGCCGTGGATGTTGGCATGCAGCCCGCAGAAGTTCGACACGCCTGCCGCCGTGCCCATGCCGCCCAGGAAGCCGTAGCGCTCCACCAGCAATACGCTGGCGCCATTGCGGGCGGCGCTGGTGGCGGCCAGCACGCCGGCCGGGCCGCCGCCCAGCACCACGACGTCGTATTCGCCGTAGAGCGGGACCTGGCGGGCGGGTTCGTTGATCAGCATCTGATTCTCCTTGCTTGTCGTGCGTGTCACTGGCCTTTGATCCCCAGCTTCTTGATCAGGGGTTCCCAGCGCTTGAGCTCGTCATCCATGTAGGCACGGAACTCGGCAGGCGTGCTGCCGACGGGGTCCATGAACTGCGCTTGCAGGCGCTTGGCCACCTCGGGGTCGCGGATCGCCTGGATCAGCGCGTCGGACAGTTTCTTCTGGATGTCGGCCGGTACCTTGGACGACACCACGAAGCCGATCCACGCGGATCCCTCGATGCCCGGCACGCCTACTTCGGCCAAGGTCGGGATATCGGGCAGCAGCGCCGAGCGTTTGGACGAGGTGACTGCCAAGGCCTTCAGCCGGCCGTCTTTCACCATCGGCATGACGGCAATGGGCGGCAGCGCCGCGAATTGCGTGTCGCCCGACAGCAACGAGGTCAGGGCGGCGGGCGATGAGGGGTAAGGCACATGCGTGGCGCGCGCGCCGATCTGCTGCAGCAGCAATTCGACGGCCAGGTGGGACACCGTGCCCGCGCCCGGCGAGGGGAAGTTGTACTTGTCCGGGTTCTGCTTCAGCGCATCCAGTAATTGGCTGACGTTGCCGATGCCGGCGGAGGCGGGTACGACCAGCACGTTGGGCTGGTGCACGGCCAGCGTCAGGGGCGACAGGTCGGTCGCCGGCGCGTACGGCAGCTTGTCGAACAGCAGCGTGTTGTTCACCAGCGGGCCGGTGATGGACACGCCGAAGGTGTAGCCGTCGGGCTTGGCGTTGGCGATGGCGAAAGTGCCGATATTGCCGCTGGCGCCGGGCTTGTTTTCAATGACGATGGTCTGGCCCAGGATGGCGCCGGCCTTTTCGCCGACGATGCGGGCGACCTGGTCGGGGCTGGATCCGGGGCCGAAGGGCACGATAGCCTTGAGCGGTTGCGTGGGCCAGGCGTCGGCGGCCTGGGCTGCCGCCAGCGGCGCGGCCGCGGCCAGCGCCAGCATCAGGGCGCGCGCCGCCGCGTGGCGGGCCAGCGTCAGCGGACGGGACTTATTCATGCGTGTCTCCCACGTCTTTCATGGTGGCGAAATAGGTTTGCTCGTTGGCGATGAAGGCGGCGACCATCGCCCGGTAGGTGGCGTCCACCACCTGCTCAAGATTGGCGAAACCGCGGTTGTGGCGTTCGGCCAGCGCGCGGGCCTTGTCGAACACCTGGGCCTGGCGCGCGGGCGCGCTGACCTGGAAGGCGTCGCGCTTGAACCGCGCCGCGTCCTTGACGTACATGGCGCGCTCGGCAATCAGGCGCACGATCTCGTCGTCCAGCCGGTCGATGTTGGCGCGCACGTCGGCCAGGTTGGCGCACAGGGGCAGATAGGCCGGATCGGTGTATTCGCGCAGCGGCGCGCCGTGGGTGTCGGGTTCTTGCATGGGCGTCGTCATTGGGTGTAGTCGGGCTGGCGCGCGGGCGCGGCGGCCTGGAACGCGGGCTGCGCGTTGCAGTGGTCGAAGATCCGCAGGATGCGGGGGTAGGCAGACAAGTCGCAGCCCATGCGCTGCGCGTTGGCCACTTGCGGCACCAGGCAGCAATCGGCAAGCGTGGGCGCGTCGCCAAAGCAGTACGCGCCGTGTCCGTGGCGCGCCAGCAGTGCCTCGACGGCGGTCAGGCCTTCGCGGATCCAGTGGTGGTACCAGGCGGTCTTCTGCTCATCCGTGGCGCCCAGCACGTCCTGCAAATAACGCAGGATGCGCATGTTGTTCACGGGATGGATGTCGCAGGAAATGGCGTCGGACAGTTCCAGCACGCGGGCGCGCGCCAGCGTATCGGCCGGGATCAGGCGGGGCTCGGGATGCGTGGCATCCAGGTAGTCGACGATGGCGAGCGATTGCGACAACTGCGTGTCGCCATCGATCAGCAGCGGCACGCCCGCCGACGGGTTCTTGGCCACATAATCGGCGGCGCGCTGCTCCTGCTTGCGCAGGTTCACGGGCAGGTATTCGTAAGGCAGGCCCTTGAGCGCCAGCGCGATGCGCACGCGGTAGGACGTGGAGCTATTGAAGAAGCTGTGGAGTTGCATGCGGGTTCCTGGAAGGTCAGACCATGCGTACGCTGAGCGTGCCCAGGCCGTCGACGCCGCCGACCATCGTGTCGCCGCGCACGACGGGGCCCACGCCTTCCGGCGTGCCGGTGTAGATCAGGTCGCCCGCTTCCAGGCGGAAGTACTTGGACAGGTAGGCGATGGTCTCGGCGACGGACCAGATCAGCTTGCCGATGTCGCTGCGTTGCTTGTCCGCGCCATTGACCTGTAGCCAGATGGCGGCCTGGCCGATGCCGTCGACCGACGCGGCCGGGTGCAGCGGCCCGATGGGCGCGCTCTGGTCGAAAGCCTTGCCCAGTTCCCACGGGCGGCCGGCTTCGCGCATTTTCATCTGCAGGTCGCGCCGCGTCATGTCCAGGCCCACGGCGTAGCCCCAGACGTGCTGCAACGCGTTATCCACCGTGATGTTGGCGCCGCCCTTGCCGATGGCCGCGACCAGTTCAATCTCGTAATGCAGGTTGGCGGTCTCGGGCGGGTAGGGCAGGTCCAGCGTCTGGCCGTCGGCCACCGGAACGACGGCGTCGGCGGGCTTGCAGAAGAAGAACGGCGGTTCGCGGTCGGGATCGAAGCCCATTTCCCGGGCATGGGCGGCGTAGTTGCGGCCCACGCAGTAAACGCGGCGAACCGGGAAGGCGTCCTGGCTGCCGGCGATGGGCACGGCGACGGGGGCGGCGGGAGCAAACACGAAAGGCATGAATCACCCTTGAAAGAGGGAGGGAAAGCGGAAAGTGGCGGGGGTCGCGGGCTCAGGCGACGCGTTCTTCGCGCCACAGGCCCAGCGCGTCCTGCACCGGGCGGTCGGAATAGCTGAAGAGCGTGGCGTCTTCCAGCGCGGCCAGTTGCACGGGCAGCCAAGAGGGGGCCACGAAGACGTCGCGTGGACCGAAGTGGAATTCCTGGTCGCCGATGCGCGCCGTGCCGCGGCCTTCCACCACGCTGTAGACGGTGGAGTCGGTGCTGCGGTGGGTCTTGCCCTGGAAGCCGGCGGGCAGCAGCTGCATGAAGGTCGCCATCGTCGGCATCGGGTAGCCGCCCGTGGCCGGATTCAGGTAGCGCAGCTTCACGCCGTCCCAGGGGTCCAGTTCACCGTGGCGGTACAGCGCGTCCAGCGCTTCGCGGCTGCGTTCGTACGGGTAGTTGAAGATGGGCGACGTGCCGCTCGCGGCCTGATGGCGCACCGGCGCCATGTTGTGGCCGAAGCGGGCCATGCTGTCGCCTTCGGGCCGCGTGACGGGCTGGGTGGCTTGCGGGTAGTTCTCGGCAAAGCCGGCGTCCAGGAAGCGCAGCAGCGGAATGTCCAGGCCGTCCAGCCACACCACGGGTTCCCCGCCCTCGGTGGTTTCGGCGTTGCCGTGGTCGTGCCAGGTCCAGGACGGCGTGATGATGAAGTCGCCGGGGTGCATGGTGGTGCGCTCGCCATTGACGGCCGTATAGGCGCCGCGTCCTTCCACGATGAAGCGCAGCGCGGACTGCGTGTGGCGGTGGCTGGGCGCGATTTCGCCGGGCAGGATCAGTTGCAGGCCGGCATACAGGCTTTGGGTGATGCTGGCTTGTCCCGGCAGGCCGGGGTTCTCCAGGATCAGGACGCGGCGCACGGCTTCTTCGGCCGTGATCAGAGATCCCGACGCCATGACGTCGTCGCGCACGTCGTCGTATTTCCAGAGGGCAGGCACGCAGCGCGGGGCAGGCTGGCGGGGCACCAGGTTGTGCAGCGACTCCCACAGGGGAGCCATGTGCTTTTTGGCGATGCGCGCGTAATAGGCGGCGCGATCTGCGGCACGGTCGGCGGCATGATCGGCGCCGGCGGGGTGGCCGTCGGGCATGGTTGTCTCCAGTATGTCCGGCTGATGCCGGCTTCTACGGGTGGCCGCCGCGTGGTTCGCGGCTGGTCCGGATATGGAGACGATTATGCGTAAGCAGCTATGTGTTTAATAATGAAATTATCTTATTATCCATACGAATAACAATATACATACGAGACAACCTCCTCTCGGCGAGGACCCGCATGGACTGGACCCACCGCCTGCGGCTGCGCAATCTGAAGATGCTGCTGAGCCTGGCGCAGACCCGCAACATCAGCCATTCGGCCGCGATGCTCAACACCACGCAGCCCGGTTTGTCGAAGTGGCTGAAAGACCTGGAAGACGATATAGGCCTGCCGCTGTTCGAGCGCCATGCGCGCGGCCTGCGGCCCACCCCGCACGGCGACGTGCTGATCGCCCACGCCCAGCGCGTGGAATCGCAGCTGGACCGCGCCAGCGCCGACATGGCCGCGTTGCGTGAAGGCGGCGGCGGCCGGGTGGTGATCGGCGCGTCCGGCGCGTCGGCGTCAGATACGGTGCCGCTGGCGGTGATGAAGCTGCTGGAACGCATGCCGCAGGCGCGCGTGAAGCTGGTGGAGGGCACGACGGACCGCCTCCTGGCGCAACTGGCCCAAGGCGACCTGGACATCGTGGTGGGCCGCTCGGCGCCCGAGCATCACGACCCGGCGATCCGCTTCGAGGCGCTGTACCTGGAACCCATCCATCTGGTGGCGCGCCCGCGCCATCCGCTCTTCTCGATCGAGCAGCCCAGCTGGCAGGACCTGCTGTCTTACCGCTGGATCCTGTGGCCCAAGGGCACGCCCATCCGCAATGCGGTGGACGCCGCGTTGGCGGCCGCCGGGCAGGCGCCGCCGCCGGACCATGTGGAGTCGAACTCGGTGACGATCAACCTGACGCTGATCAACAACAGCGACATGATCGGCGTGGCCTCGCACCGCGCGGCGCTGCGGTTTTCGCAGATGCGGGCGATGCGGATCATCCCGGTGCGCTTGTCCGGTTTCGGCTCGGTGGCGATGTATTGGCGCGAAGACGCCTTCAGGCCACTGGCGGTGCAGGAAGCGATGGCGGCCTTGCGCAATACGGTGGCGGAACATGCGCCGGGCGTGACGAGGCTGTGATGCCATCCTCCGGCGCGGGCCTGAATGCGTTGATCGCGCAGTGCCGCCGGGTGGAGGCTGCGCTGGCCGGAAGCCCGGACCCGTCCGCGTCCGTGGCCATGCATCGGTTCGTGGCCGACATGGACGCCCGTCGGATCCCGCCGGGGATGTGGTCGCCGTTGGCGTTGTCGGTACTGGTGATGACGGGCGGGTTGGGCGTCGGCATCGAAGTGCTTAGCCTGGTGCTGCGCGCCGTGGGCTCGGCCTGGGCGGCGTTCGCGCTGGTGGCGGTGTGCGCGGGGACGGCGCTGGCGTTGTCGATCGCGGTGGTGATGCTGATGGCGGGACGGTCGGCGGGGCTGGTGATCGTGAAGTGGCTGGCGATCGGGTTGGTGACCGTGGGCGGCCTCGGCGTGATTGCCTGGACGCAGGGGGATGTGAGGGCAGTGGGGCCTGCCGTGGCGTTGCTGGGGGGGTTAGGGGCCTGGTTGGTGGCCAATAGTGGGGGGTTTTTTGTGTTTGTGGGGTATCGGGTGGCGCGGCGGTATCTGGATCTTCGGAGGTAGGTTTTGGGTTCTTGAGGCGCCCGGCGCGGCGGTGGCCTGCGGGGGCTTACGCGGTGTCTTGCGTCGACGGGTGATGCTGCGCGTGTGGGTGCACTTCGCTGCGCGTTCGTAGGATGGGTGGAGTGCGCACCTGTCTGCCTACGAACACGGATGCATGCCGCACGTAACCCATCATCGATGCATGCTTCGCACGTAACCCATCGTCGATGCATGGCGACGCCGGCACTTCGACGATGGGTTACGCGCGATGGGCAGTCGCGCACCGGTGTAGCGCATTGCGCGCTACACCCATCCTACTTGGCTGCTACCGTTTCCGGCGGGACGGGGTTTTCCCAGCCGCCGCCGATGGCGCGGATCAGTTCCACGGCGGATCTTGCCTGCTCGCCGCTCAGCTGCACGGCCACGCGTTGTTGCAGCAGGACGCTGCGGTCGGCTTCGATCACGTCCAGATAGCTGATCGAGCCTTCGCGGTATTGCGTGTGCGACAGCTTGGCGGCGCGGGCCGAGGCTTCGACGGCGGCGTCTTGGGCCTTGGTCTGGTCTGCCAGGATGCGCAGGTTGGCCAGGTTGTCTTCGACTTCGCGGAAGGCGTTCAGCACGGTTTGGCGGTAGACGGCGACGTCTTCCTCGTAGACGGCGCGGGCGCGGTCCAGGCCGGCTTGGCGGCGGCCGCCGTCGAAGATGGGCATGGACAGCGCGGCGCCGACCAGCGGGCCCAGCAGGAACGTGCGGCTGGACCACTGGAAGAGGTTGCCCAGGTCGGACGACTCATAACCAAAGGCACCGGTGATGTCCAGGCGCGGGAAGAACGCGGACTTGGCGGCGCCGACGCGCGAGTTGGCGGCGGCCATGGCGCGTTCGGCGGCGGCGATGTCGGGGCGGCGTTCCAGCAGCGTGGACGGCAGGCCGGCCGGAATCGACAGCGCGACCTTCTGGATGGGCTGCGGCGGCATCGTGAAGTCGGACGGGGCGCGGCCCAGCAGCACGGCCAGCGCGTGTTCGGTCGTGGCGCGGCGGCGGTCGATGCCGAGTGCTTCCGATTGCGCGGAGGCAAGTTCGGCCTTGGCGCGCGCCAGGTCCAGTTCGCTGATGTCGCCGGCGTCGTAGCGGCGCTGGATCAGTTGCAGGGTGTCCGTGCGCAGCTTGACCGTCTGGTTGTACAGCTGCGATTCGGCGTCCTGTTCGCGCACCAGGAAGTACGTGGTGGCCACGTCGGCCTGCAAGGCCAGCAGCACCGAACGGTACAGCGCTTCGCTTTGCTGGGCGTCGGCGGTGGCGGCGTCGGCGGTGGATGCCACGCGGCCGAACAGGTCCGCTTCATACGACACCGCGCCTTGGGCGCGCCACGTCGTCACCGGGCTGGTGGACGTGCCGTCGGGCAGGCCTTGCGAGACGGCCGACGGGCGTTGGCGGTTGGGGCCGAAGGCCGCATCCAGCGAGGGGAAGAAGCCGGCGCGGGCCTCGCGCTGCAGGGCACGCGACTGCGCCAGACGGGCCGCAGCGGCCTGCAGGTTCTGGTTGGCGTGTTGCGCTTCGTCTTCCAGCTGGTTCAGGCCTTCATCGCCGAATACCTTCCACCAGGCGCCGCGCAGCGCGTCTTCCGACGGCTCGGCGGGCTTCCAGGTGCCGGCTTCGGAAGCGGGCAGGGCGGCTTCCTTGAATGCCGCCGGCGCGGCGGCAGACGGTTTTTCGTAAGTGGGGCCCACCGCGCAGCCGGCCAGCACGAGCAGGACGGCAAGCAAGGCGGAACCGCGGGTCAGTCTTTGGATCATGATGAATTCTCTTTGGCGCGCGCCCCGCCTGCTTGGGCGGGACGCGCTGGCTTCTCTTTCGTCTGCCGGCTTTACGCGTGAGTCTGCGTGGCAGGCGGTGCGTGCGGGTCGATGTGCGGCGCGCACTCCGGCGCTTCATGCGGGGCCGCCGAGTGCAGCGGCTTGCCGCCCAGCGAACGCAGCAGCACGTAGAACACCGGCGTCAGGAACAGGCCGAACAAGGTCACGCCCAACATCCCGAAGAACACGGCCACCCCCATGGCATGGCGCATTTCGGAACCGGCGCCAGACGACAGCACCAGCGGCACCACACCCATGATGAACGCGATGGACGTCATCAGAATCGGGCGCAGACGCAGGCGGCTGGCTTCGATGGCGGCTTCCAGCGGCGTGCGGCCGCTCATCTCAAGTTCGCGGGCGAATTCCACGATCAGAATCGCGTTCTTCGCCGACAAGCCCACCAGCACCATCAAGCCGATCTGCGTGAAGATGTTGTTGTCGTTGCCCGTCAGGTAGACGCCCGTCAGCGCGGCCAGGATGCTCATCGGCACGATCAGGATCACGGCCAGCGGCAGCGTCAGGCTTTCATACAGCGCGGCCAGCACCAGGAACACCAGCAGCACGCTGATGGGGAACACCCACAAGCCGGCATTGCCCGCCAGGATCTGCTGATACGTCAGGTCGGTCCATTCGAACTTCACCCCGCGCGGCAGCGTTTCGGCGGCGACGCGTTCGGCCGCGGCTTGCGCCTGGTCGGACGAGAAGCCGGGAGCCGGGCCGCCGTTGATGTCGGCAGCGGTGTAGCCGTTGTAACGCACCACCATTTCAGGCCCGAAGGTCTGCTTGACGGTCACCAGCGACGACAACGGCACCATGTCGCCCGCGGCATTGCGGGTCTTCAGCTGCAGGATGTCGTCGGCGTGCGCTCGGAACGGCGCATCGGCTTGTGCGCGCACCTGGAACACCCGGCCGAAGCGGTTGAAGTCGTTCACATACATCGAACCCAGGTAGATCTGCATGGTGTCGAAGACTTCCGTCACCGGCACGCCCAACTGCTTGGCCTTCACGCGGTCCAGGTCCACATCCAGCTGCGGCACGTTGATCTCGTAGCTGGAGAACGACGGGCCCAGTTCAGGCGTCTGGCGCGCTTTTTCCAGGAAGGCCTGCTTGGCCTTGTCCAGTTCGGCATAGCCGAGTGCGGCACGGTCTTCCAGTTGCAGCTTGAAGCCGCCCAGCGTGCCCAGGCCCATCACGGGCGGGGGCGGGAACACGGCGATGAACGAGTCCTGGATCGTTGCGAACTTCTGGTTCAGCGACGCGGCGATGGCGTTACCCGAGAGCGCGGCGCCCTTGCGTTCATCAAAGGGCTTGAGCGTCACGAACACGATGCCGGCGCTGGAGCTGTTGGTGAAGCCGTTGATCGACAGGCCCGGGAACGCGATGGCGGATTGCACGCCGGGTTCCTTCAGGGCGATGTCGCTCATGCGGCGGATCACGGCTTCCGTGCGGTCCAGCGAGGCGCCGTTGGGCAACTGCGTGAAGCCGATCAGGTACTGCTTGTCCTGCGCCGGCACGAAGCCGCCAGGCACCAGGTACGACACCCCGATGGTCGCGGCCACCAGCACCGCGTACACGCCCATCGCGCCGGCCTTGCGGCGGATCACGCCAGACACGCCCGAGCCGTAGGACTCGGAGGCGCGGCCGAACATGTTGTTGAACCAGTTGAAGAAGCGGCCGAAGACGCGGTTCATGCCACGGGTCAGCCAGTCCTGCTTGTCGTGATGGCTCTTGAGCAGCAGGGCCGACAGGGCGGGCGACAGGGTCAGCGAGTTGAAGGCCGAGATCACCGTCGAAATGGCGATGGTCATGGCGAACTGCTTGTAGAACTGGCCGGTCAGGCCCGTCATGAAGGCCAGCGGCACGAACACGGCGCACAGCGTCAGCGCGATGGCGATGATGGGGCCGCTCACTTCACGCATGGCGCGGTAGGTCGCGTCGCGTGGACTCAAGCCCGCCGCGATGTTGCGCTCGACGTTCTCCACCACCACGATCGCGTCATCCACCACGATCCCGATGGCAAGCACCATCCCGAACAGCGACAGGGCGTTGATGGAATAGCCGAACACCAGCAGCAGCGCGAACGTGCCCACGATGGAAACCGGCACCGCCAGCAGCGGGATGATGGACGCGCGCCAGGTTTGCAGGAACAGGATCACCACCAGCACCACCAGCGCAATGGCTTCCAGCAGCGTGTGCACCACGGCTTCGATGCTGGACCGCACGAACTGCGTGGGGTCGTATTCGATGCGGTATTCCACGCCCGGCGGGAAGTCCTGCTCCAGTTCGGCCATCGCGGCGCGCACCTTGCTCGAGACGTCCAGCGCGTTGGCGCCCGGCGATTGCATGATGCCCATGCCCACCGCCTGCTTGTTGTCCAGGAGCGAACGCAGACCGTATTCCTGCGCGTCCAGCTCCACGCGGGCGACGTCGGACAAGTGTGTCACGGCGCCGTCGGGCGAGGTCTTCAGGATGATGTCGCGGAACTCTTCTTCGCTTTGCAGGCGGCCGCGCGCATTCACGTTCAGCTGCAGCGGCACGTCGCCTTGCGTGGGCGATGCGCCGATCACGCCGGCGGCGACCTGCACGTTCTGTTCGCGGATGGCGGCGACCACTTCGGACGCGGTCATGCCGCGCTGGGCGACCTTTTGCGGGTCCAGCCAGACGCGCATCGAGTAGTTGCCCGAACCCCATACCGTCACTTCGCCCACGCCCGTGATGCGGGCCAGGCGGTCCTTGACGTTCAGGATCGCGTAGTTGCGCAGGTAGGTGATGTCGTAGCGGTCATTGGGCGAGATCAAGTGCACGACCAGCGTCAGCGTGGGCGAGCTCTTGGCGGTGGTCACGCCCAGGCGCTGCACGTCCGGTGGCAGGCGCGGCAGCGCTTGCGACACGCGGTTCTGCACCAGCTGCTGCGCCTTGTCCGGGTCCACGCCCAGCTTGAAGTTGACCGTCAGCGTCAGGTTGCCGTCGCTGTTGGCCTGCGACTGCATGTACAGCATGTCTTCCACGCCGTTGATGGATTCTTCCAGCGGCGAGGCGACGGTTTCGGCGATGACCTTGGGGTTGGCGCCCGGATACTGCGCGCGCACCACCACCGACGGCGGCACGACTTCCGGGTATTCGGAAATGGGCAGCTGGAACATGGCCAACAGGCCCGCCAGCAGCACCAGGATGGACAACACGCCGGCGAAAATCGGCCGGTCGATGAAGAACTTTGAGATATTCATGAACGTTCTCTGTAGACGCGCAGGCCTTACTTCAGGTCGGCTGCGGCGGTCTTGACCGGAGCGGCCTTGGCGGCAACCATGGGCACGACGGTCGGAGCCACGGCGTCGCCGGGGCGGATGCGTTGCAGGCCGTTGACGACGATGCGCTCACCGGCGGCAAGCCCCGAGTCCACGACGCGCAGGCCTTCCTGGTTGGCGCCCAGCTTCACTTGGCGGTAGATGGCGTGGTTCTTGTCGTCCAGCACCAGCACGTAGCGCTTGTCCTGGTCGGTGCCGATGGCGCGTTCGTCGATCAGCACGGCCGAACGCGGGTCGCTGCCGCCCAGGCGCACGCGGGCATACAGGCCGGGCAGGAGCGAACCGTCGGCGTTGTCGAACTCGGCGCGCACGCGGATCGTGCCGGAGGTGGCGTCCAGGCGGTTGTCGACCGACTGCACGTAACCGGTGCGCGAATAGCCGTCCTCGTTGGCCAGACCCAGTTCGACCGGGACCGAGCCTGCCTTGCCGTTGCGGGCCGGGTTCACGTACTTGAGGAAGGTTTGTTCGTCCACGTCGAACGATGCGTACATCTTCGACACCGACACCAGCGTCGTCAGCGGCACCGACGTGGCGCCGGCGGCGACCACGTTGCCCACGGTGACTTCGGCGCGCGACACGCGGCCAGCCACCGGCGCTTCAATGCGCGTGTAGCCCAGATTCAGCTTGGCGTAGTCCAGGGCGGCTTGCGCGCCCTGCAGGTTGGCGGCGGCTTCGCGCGAGGCGTTCTGCTTTTCCTCGAAGTCGCGGCGGGCGATGGCGTTGTCCGTCAGCAGGCGCTGGCCGCGGGCCAGTTCCGTGGCGGTGTACGACGCGCGGGCCTTGGCGGCCGTCAGGGCGGCGGCGGCGCGGTCCACTTCGGCCGCGTACGGGCGCGGGTCGATGGTGAAGAGCACGTCGCCCTTCTTGACGATGCTGCCGTCCTGGAAGTGCACGGCCGTCAGAGTGCCGGACACCAGCGGGCGGATGTCGACGCGGTCGATGGCCTCCAGGCGGCCGGAATAGCGCTGCCAGTCCACGATGGTCTTGCTGACGACTTCAGCCACCTCGACGGGCGTGGCGGCGGGGGCGCCTTGGGCCATGGCGACATTGCCGCCGGCAGGTCCCCGGGTCAGGGCATAGCCGCCTCCGGCCGCGAGTACGGCTGCAAAGACGACGAGCATAGCGATACGATTGCGCGAAACCATGATGTTTCCTTGAGTGATATAGGGGCGAAAGCGCGCTTGTTTGAGCCTGGGGCGGAGGCGGCTCCGGCAGTCCGGGGCATGGCAGTCCTTAGCGTCCGCTGGATATATGCATATGCTGCAATGCAACATGCAACAGGGTTGCGTTTCCTAGGCAGGGCGCCTTGGCGGGGCGGGATCACTGCGGTGTCGGAAGCTGAGGATTGACATGCCCTGTGGAGGCGCCGGGAGGCAAGGGCACTTCAAGATGGTTTGCATTCTGAGTGTTTTGCGGGGCCGGATAAACCTTTCTATTCCGGCAACACTGTTCGACAGAAATGACTAATCGGCGGCGAAATCGGGTTATGCTCCGTTCACCCCGACTTATTTGCCCAAAAGGACACCGTCGCCATGGACCGTTTTCAGGCTATGCAGGTGTTTGTGCGCGTCGTGGACGCCAATAGCTTCACCCGGGCGGCCGACAGCCTTTCGCTTCCGCGCACCACCGTCACCACCATCATCCAGAACCTCGAACGCCTTCTGGGCGTGCGCCTGCTCAACCGCACCACGCGCCGTATCGGCCTGACGCCGGATGGCGCGGGCTATTACCAGCATTGCGTGCGCATCCTGGCGGACGTCGAAGAGACCGAGGCCTGTTTCCAGGAAGCGGCGCTGCGCCTGAAGGGGCGGCTGCGCATCGACGTCCCGACCTGCATCGGGCGGCTGATCCTGATCCCCTCATTGTGTGATTTCCACGACAAATACCCCGACGTCGAGCTGGTGCTTGGCCTGGGCGACCGCCCTGTGGATATGGTGCAAGAGGCCGTGGACTGCGTGATCCGCGCTGGCGAACTGGAAGATTCCAGCCTGGTCGCGCGCCGCATCGGCACCCTGCAGACGGTCACCTGCGCTTCGCCCACCTATATTGCCCGCCACGGCATGCCGCAAACGATCGAATCGTTGCGCGATCACCACGCGGTGCATTACTTCATGAGCCGCACGGGCCGCAACTGCGCCTGGGACTTCAAGGTAGACGGCAAGCACCAGGAAGTGGACATGAAGGGGACGGTGGCCGTGAACGAAGCCGGCGCGTACCTGGATTGCGGCCTGAAAGGGTTCGGCCTGATACAAGTCGCCCGCTATATGGCCTTGCCGCACCTGCAATCCGGCGAACTGATCGAAATCCTGCCGCAATGGAAGCCCAGCTCCACGGCAATCTCGGTGCTGTATCCGCAAAGCCGCCAGTTGTCGCCCAAGGTGCGCGCCTTCACCGACTGGGTGGCGGAATTGTTCGCCGGCTGCCCGTTGCTGAGCGGCCGCGACGAAACCGATCCCGCCATCGGCAGCTGCGGCGTGTATCAGCGCCAGTTGGGCATGCCCAGCGCGATGACCCTGGGTCAACCCCAGCCCCAGCCCCAGCCAGGCATGGAACCCGCCTTGCTCCAGACGGCGCCGCCGCGCCGTCGCAGCGCGCGCGAAGAGGCGGCCGAATACGCGCTGTAAGCGTAGGAGGGGGCGGGCCAGCCGGCCCGCCACGCCGGGAAACCACGGGAAACCCCGTAGTAAATACAGGGCTTGCGTCCCTCGTATTTCATGAAACGTCTGTATAGTCCGACAGTCAAAGCCTACAACGCCCTTACTGTCGATCCGCTCTATGCAGCCTGTTCTACCCGCTTACCTGATCGCCCGTTGGCTGCTGCTGCTTGTCTTGTTGGCAGGGGTTTACTTCCTTAGCGGCTTCCTCGTCCCCGCGCTTGCGGCACTCATCATCGGCTTGGCCAGCTGGCCTTTGTACCAGCGCCTGGTCGTGCGTTGCGGCGGCCGCACGGCAGTGGCCGCGTCGCTGGCGCTGCTGATGGTGATCGTCGTGCTGATCGTGCCGATGAGCCTGGCGCTGTCGTACGCGATCAAGGAAGCCAGTACCTTTTTCGCCTGGGCCATCGCGGCCAACCGCCACGGTGTGGCCGTGCCCAACTGGATCACGTCGATGCCGGCGGTGGGCGAACGGCTGGGGCAATACTGGGAATCGTATATCGGCCAGCCCCATGCGCTGGGCGCGCTGGTCGAAGCCGTCAGCGGCGAACATCTGGGCAATATCTACCGCATGGTGCTGGCGGCCACGGGCAACGTGTTCCAGCTGCTGCTGACCGTGCTGTTCATGCTGATCACGTTGTTCTTCGTCTATAAGGACGGCATCCGCATGGTGGCCCAGCTGGACGTGCTGGGCGAACGCATCCTGCCGGCGCGCTGGCAGCGCTTTTCGCGCGTGGTGCCGGCCACCATCAACTCCACCGTCACGGGCATGGGCCTGATCGCCTTGGGCGAGGGCCTGGTGCTGGGCATCGCGTACTGGGTGGCGGGCGTGCCGTCGCCCGTGCTGCTGGGCGTGGTCACAGGCTTCATGGCACTGATCCCCGGCGGCGCGCCGCTGTCGTTCACCTTGGTGTCGCTGTACCTGGTGGGCTCCGGCCACTTGGTCGCGGGTATTGCGCTGATGGTCTGGGGCAGCGTCGAACTCTTCATCGTCGACAAGACCCTGCGTCCGCGCCTGGTGGGCGGCCCGGTCAAGCTGCCGTTCCTGCCGACCTTCTTTGGCCTGGTGGGCGGCGTGAAGACCATGGGCATTGTGGGGTTGTTCGTCGGCCCCGTGCTGATGGCCTTGCTGGTGGCGGTATGGCGCGAATGGGTGCATCACGAAGTGCAAGAGCGCGACGCCGCGCGCCTGCATCCCCCTATTGTTCCGCCGGTTGAAAAAACACCTACCGCCTGACGCCGGCGCGCCCGGCGCTTTGGTAATCTAGCCATCCCCGCGTATACCGGCGTTTGACCGGTACGCGCCTGCCCCGCACGCAGACGCTTCGCAACCGCCGCGGGGTGTGAGGATCGAGATGTCCGGGTTACTGCCTGATGATCAGATAGCCGTCCTGCGCAAGCAGGGGTTTGTGGTGGCGCGCCAATTCGTTGGCGCGGACCAGTTGGCGGCGCTGCGCGCGCTGGCCGAACGCCATTTGCATGAGCACGTGGCCCCCATCGAATACGAAGCCGACCTGCGCTACCCCGGCTCGCCCGAGTCGCGCGCCGCCGAAGGCGGGCTGACGGTGCGCCGTCTGCTTAGCGCCTATGCGCGCGATCCGCTGTTTGCCCAATGGGCGACCGACCCGCGCATCGGCCAATGGCTGGCCAGCTACTTCGGCGAACCCGCCGTGCTGTCCACGGTGCACCACAACTGCGTGATGACCAAGCATCCGGCCTACGGCAGCTTGACGGGCTGGCATCAGGACATCCGGTATTGGTCGTTTTCCGATACCGACCTGGTGTCCTGTTGGCTTGCCCTGGGGCCGGAAAAGCGCGAGAACGGCGGGCTGTCTTTCATCCCGGGTTCGCATGCGGCGGTATTCACGCCCGATCAGTTCGACGACAAGAAATTCTTCCGCGACGACGCGCCGCAAAACGCCGAATGGATCGCACAGGCGGTCTGCCCGGAACTCGAGGCCGGCGACGTGGTGTTCTTCCATTGCCGCACGCTGCACGCGGCGCAGGGCAATCGCAGCGACCGCGTGAAGCTGTCGGTGGTGCACACCTATCACCCGCAATCGTGCCATCCGCTGCCGGGCACGCGATCGGCCTCGCAGCCGGGCGTGCCTTTGGGAAAACCGGTTGCCGAAAGCGCTTAAAGTAATTGATATTTGCTATTAATAATTGAATTACAATTAAAGTAAGCGCACTACGCGACGATGGGCCGGCAAATTCCTACGTCGCGATGATTCTTGCGCAGCATCCCTAGAACTCAATAGGCTGTTCCCTGTGCGCAAATCCACCCCCGACGACACGGAAAACCCGCAGGCGCCGACCGAGACCCGGTCTTCGCTGTTTGTCGGTTCCACTGAAAAAGCCTTTCAGGTGCTGCACGCGTTCGACGGTTCGAAACGCCACATGACGCTGGCCGATATCGCACGCGCTTCCGGCCTGGACCGCAGCGCGACGCAGCGCCTGGTCTACACGCTGGAGACGCTGGGTTATCTGCGCCGCATCCCCGAAACGCGCAACTACGGCCTGACGCCGAAGGTGCTGCAGTTCTCGTACAACTACGTGCGCGCGAACGAGCTGATCGACAAGGCGTCGCCGTATCTGCTGGACATCAGCCGGACGCTGGGCGAGACGACGAACCTGCAGGAACTGGACGGCCACGAGATCGTTTTCGTGGCACGCTTTCCAGGCCACCATCTGGTGAATGTGGACATCGCCGTGGGCAGCCGCCTGCCGGCATTCTTCACGGCGTCGGGGACGGCGATTCTGTCCCGGCTGTCAGACGAACACCGGCGCGAGATCCTGGCGCAGACGCGGCTGGAAGCGATTACGCCGTATACCGAAGTGAACCCCGAGAAGCTGCTGGACCGCGTGCAACGCGTGGCCGAGAAAGGCTACGCGATCATCGTGAACGAGACCGTGTTGGGGGATATTTCGGTGGCTGCGCCGGTTATCGATCATCGTGGATTGGCCGTGGCGGCAATCAATATTTCCGTGCCGACAACGCGGTGGACCGTGGCGAGGGTAGAAGCAGAACTGGCGCCGCATGTGCAGGTGGCGGCAACTTCGATTTCTAAGTCCAAGTTTTCTGCTTATTCGAGGTAGGGGCGGGGGGGCTGGTCGAAGGTTCGTCAGTGTGTCTCGATGGAGTTTCGTCGGTACGTCTGGATGGAGCTTCGTTGGTGCGTCTTGATGGGGCTTCGTGGGTCGCCCGTCGGCGGGGTCGGGCGGATGGCGCGCGCCCACGATTGCGGTCCGGAGCCTTCGCTCCGGACTTCCCCGTTGTCATCCTCGTCCGCCTGCGGCTCCCTTCGGATTCCCTCGGGCGCATCAAGGTTGCGCGCCATCAGCCCGACCCCGCCGACGGGCTGGCGCTGTCTTGGTTTCCGCGCTGCTAGATTGCTACTTACTGACGAGATGTGCGTGGCCCGCCGATTGCGGCCGCGCGGGCGGCGCGCAATCGGCTTACGCGTCACTGGTGCGTCGTGGCGGTGGTCGCTTGCGCGCGGGTGGGGAGGGGCTTGCTAAGGGTCTCGCAGTCACTGGGGGAGGGGTGGAGCGACGGGTGGCGCGCGGCAAACAGCGGCGTGCTGATCGAGACCCGTACGCGCGCCACCCGTCTAACAGGACGACCGCCGTGCGCTTCACACTGTCGCTTGTCTGACGAGCCGAGTGGTATTTGTTTTTTCGTATTCGATGGGGGCGCGGCAAACTTGACGCTAGGACGGCGACGTCCGCCGCGCGCAACTCATCTGGCGGCACGTGACGACGATCGGCTACGTTTGGGGCCTTATGTTTGTGTCTACCTGGACTCGCTTGTGCCTACCTGGACTCGCGTTCGTAGGATGGGTGGAGCGCGGCAAAGCCGATGTTAGAACGCACATGTTCATCGCGCGCAACCCATCTGGTGGCATGCGAAGACGATGGGTTACGTGCGACAAACGTTCGTGTGCTTTGGCCCACCGGAACGCACTCCACCCATCCTACGTAGATAACAACGCGACGCATCGTACGAAGACAATCAACGCGACGCATCGTACGAAGACAAACAACACCACCCACACGCGAAGCGACACCCAACACGACGCAAGACACTGCGTAAGCTCCCAAAGGCCGCCCGCGCGGCCGGCCGGGAGCGGGCACCGCAAGATTCTCCACCACCCAACACGGGTGGAGAGAACCCTAAGCACACCGTCCTACCCAGCCGACGTGAGATTGCCATTGCCAGAGCCCGTCGTGATGGTCCCCTGGGGGGTGCGGGGAGTCGATAAGCCCGAGGGAATCTGAAGGAACTGCCGCAGGCAGTGACGAAGATGACGATGGGGGGGGCCGCCGAGGCGAGTCCGGAGCGAAGGCTCCGGACCGCAATCGTTGACCCGCACCCCCCAGGGGACCACCACGACGGGCGTCTAAAGAACCACCAACCAAAAAAGAAAAAGGACCGCAAAACAGCGATCCTTCCCCAAAAACCAAAAACCAAAAACCAAAAACCAAAAACCAAAAACCTAGCCCTAAACCACCCCCTCAAACTCCGCCAGCAACGGCGCCAACTCCGCCCGCAAAGCCGCCTGTAAGTTGTCTGCCGGCGCCACCAAGGGATCCAGGACTTCAGGCGCATTCACGCCGATCAAATCCATGACCGACTTCATCGGACCCGGATTCGTTTCCGCAAACGCCAGATTCATCAGCGGAATCAAACGGCGATGCAACGCCATCGACTCCCGCGTGCGTCCTTCGGCCGCCAACGCGTAAACCTTCCGCCACGCCGTCGGCAACAGGCTTGCCGTCACCACGATGCCGCCGCGCGCGCCGGCAGCCAGATGTACCGGCAGCAGCGTGTCTTCGCCGCTGAACACCGCAAACGATTCGTCCACGCCCGCCACCGTACGCAAGAAATGGTACATGTCGGTGTTGCATGCCTTCATCCCGATGATGTTCTCGTGGCGCGACAGTTCGTGCAGCACTTCCGGGGCGATCGCGATGCGCGTGCGGTACGGGATCTCGTAGATCATCACGGGCAGCGGCGAGGCGTCTGCGTAGCGCAGGAAGTAGTCGCGGATGCCGGCTTGCGTCGGGGTCGTGTAGTAGGGGGTCAACACCATCAGCGCGTCGGCGCCGGCGTCGGCGAATTCCTGGCCGGCCTGCAGGGCGTCGTGAAAGCCGGGGTCCAGTACGCCGGGGATCACCGGCACGCGGCCTTCGATGGCTTCCACCGTCAGCTTGCACATGCGGATGCGTTCGGCGCGGGGCAGTGCGCCGTATTCGCCCGTGCCGCCCAACGGCACGATGCCGTCGATACCTTGCTTGAGCAGGTAGGCGATCAGCGCGCGGGCCGCCGGGACGTTGATGGTGTCGTCCGCGTTGACCGGGGTCGGGATGGCGGGGAAGACACCGCGAAGATGGGTTGCGTTCAGCATGTTGCGAATCCTAAGAGGTAAAACAAGCGCGCATGGATCAGTTGGCCAGGCTGCGGCGGCGCAGCCGGTCGGCCAGCCAGATCAGCGCGGCAATGAAGATGAAGAGGCAAGTGGAGACGGCGGCGATCACCGGGGAAATCTGCAGCGTCACTTCGTCCCAGAACTGCTTGGGCAAGGTGGCGTTCAGGCCGCCCGAGGCGAACAGCGCAATCGTCAGTTCATCGAACGAGGTCGCGAATGCGAACAGGAACGACGACATCAGGCCGGCCCCCAGGATGGGGAAGGTCACGAAGCGCAGCGTGGCCCAGGGGCCCGCGCCCAGGCTTTGCGCGGCCAGGTCCAGGCGCGTGTCGTAGTTGCGCAGCACCGCCATCATGGTGATCACCACGTACGGCACGGCAACGACCGTATGCGCGAGGATCAGGCCGATGGTGGAACCCACCAGGCCCACGCGGGCGAAGAAATAGAACATGCCCACCGCGATGATCATGCGTGGCACGACAATCGGCGACAGCACGAAAGCCAGCATCGCCGACTTGCCGCGCATGTTGGCGCGCACCAGCAGGAAGGCGGCGGGCGTGCCGATCAGCATGGCCAGCAGGCCGGTGCCCACGCCCACGATCAACGAACGGGTGATCGCCTGCATCCACACGGGCGAGGTGAACATCTGTTCGTACCACTGCAGCGAAAAGCCCTTGGGCGGCCACGTCAGGCCGGAGCCCGAATCGAACGACAACGGGATCATCAGGAACGCGGGGGCGCTCAGAAAGGCCAGTATGCCCAGCACGATCCACCACAAGGTGCGCGACTGGCCGGTACCCGACACCGAACGGCGCAGACGCTTGGGCAGCAGCGCGAACAGCGCGTCGGACACGTTGGCCAGCACGGTCAGTACCGCATCGCCCGCGCGGCGCGACAGGCTTTCGCGGCCGGAAGTGCGTACGCGGGTGGACGCGCCGCCCGTCATGGTCGACAGGCCCAGCACCTTGTCGTAGATGGCGAAGACCACCAGCACCACCACCAGCAGCAGCACCGACACCGCGCCGGCGAACTCCCAGTTCATGGTTTGCTGGACCTGGTCGATGATGATCTGCGTGATCATCGTTTCCTTGCGTCCGCCCAGCAGCGCGGGCGTGATGAAGAAGCCGATGGCCGTCACGAACACCATGATGGCGGCGGCCGCCACGCCGGGCATCGACAGCGGGAAATAGATCTTCCAGAAGGCCGTGCCGGGGCGCGCGCCCAGCGTGGACGCGGCGCGCGGCAGGTTGCGGTCGATGTTCTCCATGACGGACAGCATCGTCAGCACCGCCAGCGGCATCAGCGCATGCACCATGCCCACCAGCACGCTGCCGAAGTTGTAGAGCAGATTGGCCGGCGCATCCAGGATGCCAAGCGCCTGCAGCAGCTGGTTGACCACGCCGTTGCGGCCCAGCAGCACGACCCAGGCGAAGGTGCGCACCAGGAAGCTGGTCCAGAACGACAGCAGCACCCAGAACAGCAGCGAGGTCTTGCGCTTGGCCGACAGGCTGGAGATCAGGTAGGCCACGGGGTAGCCCGCCACTACCGAGAAGAACGTCGTCCACAACGAAATCTTCAACGTGATCAGCAGCACGTTCACGTAGACCGACGATTCGAACAGCCGGTGGTATTGCGTCAGGGTAAAACCCTGGTCGCCGACGAAGCTCAACAGCAGCAACTGGCCGACCGGGTAGATCAGCAGCACCAGCAGCAGCACGACCAGCGGGGCCGCCATCAGAAAATGGCGGCGGCCCGGGCTCATGCGCTTGCGGGGATTGGCAAGGGTTGTCATGCGTTCACTCCGCAATGGCCACCGCGTCTGCGGCTTGCCAACTGACCGTCAGCGGCTGGCCGATCGCGTACTGCTCGGCCTCGCGCTGCGTGGGGTAAGCCACGACGATCGGCGCGGCATCCGCCACGCCGGAATCCAGGTACAGCTTGGTCAGGCTGCCCGTCACCATCACGTCCAGCAGCTTGCCGGTCAGGCCCGGGCCGGTGGTGCCCACGCGCAAGTTCTGCGGGCGCAGCATCACCGTGACTTTTTGGCCGGCCTTGATGGGGGCGCCGTTGGACAGCGCCTGCCCGGTCACGCCCTGATGGGCCAGCTTGACCGTCAGCGTCTCGCCGTCCACCGACGCGACTTCGCCCTGCAGCAGGTTCGACTCGCCCAGGAAATCGGCGACGAACAGCGTGCGGGGGCGGAAGTACAGATCAGCCGGCGTGCCCAGCTGTTCGATCGCGCCGCCATTCATCAGGCAGATGCGGTCGGACATGGTCATGGCTTCTTCCTGGTCGTGCGTCACGTACACGATGGTGGTGCCCAGTTCGCGGTGGATACGTTTGATCTCAAGCTGCATCTGGTCGCGCAGCTTCTTGTCCAGCGCGCCAAGCGGTTCATCCATCAGGATGATGGCCGGGCGGTAGACCATGCAGCGCGCGAGCGCAATGCGCTGCTGCTGGCCGCCGGAGAGTTCGCGCGGCAGGCGCGTCGCCACATGCGGCAGGCGCACCATCTCCAGCGCTTCGTGCGCGCGGCGGCGCGCTTCGGCCGCCGGCACCTTGCGCATCTTCAAGGGGAACGCGATGTTCTCCTCGATGCTCATGTGCGGGAACAGCGCATAGTTCTGGAACACCATGCCGATATCCCGTTCATACGGCGCGCCGTAGGTGACATCGGCGCCGTCGATCAGCACGCGGCCCTCGTCGGGCTGCGCCAGGCCGGCGATCAGGCTCAGCAGGGTGGTCTTGCCGGAGCCGGACGGACCCAGCAGGGTCAGGAATTCGCCGCGGGCGACGTCCAGGTGCGTGGGCGCCAGGGCGACGAAGTCGCCGTAGCGTTTGCCCAGGCC
This sequence comes from Achromobacter sp. 18P8.1.1, assembly GCF_057799415.1. NCBI lineage: Bacteria > Pseudomonadati > Pseudomonadota > Betaproteobacteria > Burkholderiales > Alcaligenaceae > Achromobacter > Achromobacter sp. 18P8.1.1. The sequence continues at coordinate 26,141 of NZ_JBYOKH010000003.1, forward strand.
CGAGATTTGCAGATTGGAAGAAGACATGGTGTTCATTCAGAAAAGAATTACTTCAGGACCCAGCCGTTGAAGCGCTCGAGCACGTCGCGCTGCTTGTCCAGCCAGTACGCCGCGTTGATGTGCAGGCCGGTCTTGATGTTGTCGGGGTGGGTCGGGCAATTGCGCGCCACGTCGGCCTTGATGTAGTCGAAGGCAGCGGGTTGCGTCACGCCGGCGGCAAAGAATTCAACCAATGCAGCCTGCCGCTTGGGGTCGGACGCGAACTTGATGAATTCGCGGCAGGCGTCGGCGTTGGGCGTGCCTTTCAGGATGGACCAGTTGTCGCAGCCCCAGATGTTTTGGTCCCAGACGATCTGCACCGGCGCGCCGTTGGCAATCGCCGATTGCGCACGCGACACCCAGGTGGCGATCATGTCGACTTCGCCCGAGCCCAGCATCTGTTCGACCTGGGCGCCCGTGTTCCACCACACGTCCACCGACGGCTTGACCTTGTCCAGGCTGGCCAGCGCGCGGTCGATGTCGCACGGGTAGACCTTATCCGTCGGCACGCCGTCGGCCATCAGCGCTTCTTCGATGGTGTCGAAGGGGTGCTTGCGCAGGCCGCGGCGGCCGGGGATGTCTTTCACGTTCCAGAAGTCGGCCCACGACGCCGGGGCGCGGCGGCCCTTGAACGCGTCGGTGCGGTAGGCCAGCACGGTGGTGTAGACGTTGTTGCCCACCCCGTACGGCGACATGTATTGCTTGGGAATGGTGGCCACGACGGGATCGGATTCCAGGCCGTGCTTTTCCAGGTACACCTTGCCGCCTTCGGTCAGCATCAGGATGGCGGGCTGGCTGATCTTGGCCATGTCCCAGGTGTAGTTGCCGGTGTCCACCATGCTGCGGATCTGCGCGGTGGGCTCGGCGTTGGCCTGCACGCCCACGACCTGGATGCCGGTGGCTTCCGTGAACGGCTTGTAGAACACGGCGCCATACGCCTTGCTGTAGATGCCGCCGTCGTCGCGCACGACGATGCGCTTGGACGCCGCACGCGACGGCGTCCAGATCATGGGCATGGCCAGCGCGGCGGCGCCGGCGGCAACGGTTTTCAGCGCGCTGCGGCGCGAAGCGTTGTGGGAGGTCGATTTCATGGAAGACTCCTGCGGGTCGGGTCAGGGACTACGGATCAAGAACGACGGCTCAAGGCAGCAAGCGGCCGGGGTTGAAAAGGTTGGCGGGATCGAAGGTGGATTTCAGGGCGCGCATCATCGCCAGTTCGACGGGCGACTTGTAGTGCGCCATTTCGGCCAGCGACGTGCGGCCCACGCCATGTTCGGCGCTGAAGGTGCCGCCCAGCGCGTCCGCCACGTCGTTGACGGCGCGCCGGATGTCGGCCGCCATCGTGTCGCGGTCGGGCAGGGCGTTCCAGGCGTCGAACGTGAAGAACGGAATGAAGTGCACGTTGCCGTCGCCCAGGTGGGCCACGATCAGCACGGGCAGGCCGGGCACCAGGCGGCGCACGGCCGCCGTGGCCTCATCGATGAAACGCGGCACGCTGGAGACTGGCACCGCGCTGTCGGTGGTCAGGCCCACGCCCGCCTTCTTGTTGCCTTCGGACACGCTGTGGCGCACTTCCCAGAGCGCGGCGCGCTGCGTGTCGTTGCTGGCCACGACGGCATCGTGCAGCAGGCCGAGCTCAGACGCTTGTTCCAGGATCTGCTGCAGCAGGTCTTGCAGTTCGGCGCCGTTGCCGGTGTCGGACAGTTCCACCAGCACATGCCAGGGATGCGCGCCCGCCAGCGGATTCTTGCGGCCCGGCACGTGCGCCATCACGATGTCCAACTGGTTGCTGTCGATCATTTCAAAGGCCGACAGGCGCGAGCCGCACGCGCGTTGGAACAGGCCCAGGATCTCGAGTGCGGCCTGCGGGCTGTCCGGTGCCATCCAGGCCACGGCGTGCGCCGTGGGCAGCGGGTGCAGCTTCAGCACGGCGGCGGTGACGATGCCCATCGTGCCTTCGGCGCCGATGAACAGGTGTTTAAGGTCGAAACCGGTGTTGTTCTTGCGCAGCGCCGTCAGGCCATTCCAGATGGTGCCGTCGGGCAGCACCACTTCCAGGCCCAGGATGTTGTCGCGCGTGTTGCCGTAGCGCAGCACGCCCGTTCCGCCGGCGTTGGTGGCGATGGTGCCGCCGATCTGGCACGAGCCTTCGGCGCCCAGGCTGATGGGGTACAGGCGGCCTTCGGCGGCTGCCGCGTCGTGCACCGTGGCCAGCACGCAGCCTGCTTCGACTTCCATGGAGTTGTTGGCGGCATCGACCCGGCGGACCCGCCGCATGCGCGCCAGGTTCACGATGACGGGCGGCTTGCCGGCGGTGTCGGGCACGGCTCCGCCGCACAGGCTGGTATTGCCGCCCTGCGGCAGCACCGGTGTGGCGTGCGCGTTGCACAGCCGGACAATGTCGGCGACCTGCTGCGTGTTGCCCGGCAGGGCGACGCACAGCGCCGGGCCCTTGTACCGGCCGCGCCAGTCTTCGGTGTAGCCGGCGGTGTCGGCGTCGGAATGAAGGATGGCGTCCGCGCCCAGGGCCTGGGTCAACGCGTCTAGCAGGGTGATGCCGTTGGTCATGTCTGTGGTCCCGAATGGGGCTCGGAGTTCGACGGAAGTCCGAGCGCATTGAGGCACAGCATACGATTACTTAAATCGCTTTTCGATTTGAATAATCGTATTTCAATTGATTCTAGGGTATGTACTAAGAGTGAATCCGTCCGATAACGGGCGTCCCTTGCGGCGGACGGATTGTTGTGATCCCCGCAAACCCGCATTCTGCCAAGCTTTGCTGGCCGAGGCTTGTCGCGCGTCCACCCCTTGCCACGCTGAATTCGCCCCTAGTGGCTGTCCCGGATTGCGGTTTTTAAAATGATCGAAATACAATCATATCGTGTGAAATGCAATTCTATTCGGCCCCCGCAAATCAAGGAAGGACATGCTTCCCAGCGTGATGGATTACCGGCGGCAGGCGCAAAGGCGGCTGCCCCGGCTGGCGTTTGATTACCTGGAGGGCGGAGCGGAAGACGGCCTGACCCTTGCCCGCAACCGGGCGGCCTACGCCGACCTGGAATTCCGCCCCGACGTGCTGGTGGACGTGACGGATTGCCGCCTGGACGCCACGGTGCTGGGGGCGTCAGCCGCCATGCCCGCCATCGTGGGGCCGACGGGCTTGAATGGGCTCTTCTGGCCGCAAGCCGACGTGCATCTGGCGCGCGCCGCGCATCAGGCGGGTTTGCCGTTCGTGCTGTCCACCGCGTCGACCTCGTTGCTGGAAGACGTACGCGCCGCCACGCCCGGTGAATTGTGGCTGCAGCTGTATGTGCAGCGCGACCGCCGCATCGCTGAACACCTGATGGACCGCGCCTGGCAGAACGGCTACACCGTGCTGTTCTTGACCGTGGACGTGCCGGTGCATGGCAACCGCGACCACGACAAGCGCAATGGATTCAAGCTGCCGCTGCGGCCGTCGCGCCAACTGCTGCTGGATCTGGCGGCGCATCCGGGCTGGTGCTGGCAAATGTTGCGCCACGGCGGGCCGCAGTTGAAGAACCTGGCCGTCAGTTCCAACGCGCGCGAGAACATCACTGAACAGGCCTCTGCGCTAAGCCGGCAGATGGACCTGGCGCTGAGTTGGAACGACGTGGCCTGGCTGCGCCGCCACTGGCGCGGCCGTATCGTGATCAAAGGCATCCAGGGCCTGGCCGACGCGCGGCGCGCCCAGGCGCACGGCGTGGACGGCATCGTGCTGTCCAACCACGGCGGCCGTCAGCTGGAAAGCGCGCCGTGCCCGCTGGAAGTGCTGCCCGAGGTCGCCGCGGAACTCGGGCAGTCGCTAGAGATCCTGGTGGACGGCGGCGTGCGCCGCGGCAGCGATATCGCCAAGGCGGTGGCGCTGGGTGCGCGCGCCGTGCTGCTGGGCCGAGCGCCGCTGTATGGCCTGGCGGGGCGCGGACCGGCCGGGGCGAACGAAGTCCTGGCCATCCTGCGCACCGAGCTCGACAATACCCTCAGGCTGCTGGGCCGTAACCGCGTCGGCGCGCTGGACGCCGCAGCGGTGCGAAAGCGCTGAACCCGTCTTGCCACCCTTTTTTTGGAAGCACAGCAACATGCGAGAAAAGATCGTTTTCATCGGCGGCGGCAACATGGCCTCCGCCATCATCGACGGCCTGCTGCGCCAGGGCCGCGAACTGTCCGACTTCCTCGTGATCGAGCCCTATGCGCCGACGCGCGACGCGCTGTTCGCGCGCGGCCTGAACTGCCGCGAAAGCGTCGGTCCGGAAATCGCCGATGCGGCGTTGTGCGTGCTGGCCACCAAGCCGCAGGCTTTGCGCGAGGCTTGCGGCCAGGTGCATCAGCATCTGTCGGCAGCGGCCACCGTGGTCAGCATCGCCGCAGGGGTTGAACTGGCATCGCTGTCGGAATGGCTGGGCGGCCATGCGCGCATCGTGCGCGCCATGCCGAACACACCCGCCAAGGTGGGGCTGGGCATGACGGGGCTTTACGCCACGCCGGCCTGCAGCGACGCCGAACGCGGCCAGGTGGATGCCTTGTTCGCCGCGGTGGGCGAACGTATCTGGGTAGACAGCGAAGCCATGATCGACGCGGTGACCGCCGTGACGGGAAGCGGACCCGGCTACGTCTTCTACTTCATGGCCGCCTTGGAAAAAGGCGCGGTGGAGCTTGGCTTTTCCGCGACAGATGCGCGCCGGCTGGCCGTGTCCGCGTTTCGCGGCGCGGCAGGGTTGGCCGCCAGCGAGGACGTACCGCTGACGGAACTGCAGGACCGTGTCACTTCCAAGGGCGGCACTACCTACGCCGCGTTGTCGCATATGCGCGAGGCCGGTGTCGCAGACGCGATCACGCAGGCGGCGCACAAGGCCGAACAGCGCGCACGCGAACTGTCGGCGGGATAGTCCAGGCCGCGCGCCGGCGCTTCGCTGCTGTGCGTCGATTCAGTGCCGGCGGCCCAGCCACCCCAGCAGCATGACCGACGCCGCAATCGCCGCCACGTTGAACTGCATGGCCGACGCGAATGCCTGCGCATAACGCTCGGGAGCACTGGCGTCGGCATGCGCGTGCAGCGCGCCGCCGAACAGCATGCCCGCCGCTGACACGCCTAACGCGGCGCCCACCTGCTGCAAGGTCGACACCACGCCTGCCGCCATGCCGGCCTGGCGGTCTTCAACCAGGCCCAGCACCAGATTCACCAGCGGCGTATTGACCGCGCCTTGCGCCGCGCCCAGCCAGACCAGCGCCGGCACCAGCGACCACGGCGCCAAGGCCGCGCCTGCCGTGCCCACGTGCACCATCAGCGCGGCCGTGGCCCCGCCATACAACAACGCCGCCAGCGCGATGGCACCCGTGCCAAAGCGTGCCACCAAACGTGGCGCGACCATCGACCCCGCCACGAAGCCCACGCTGGCCGGCGCGAAAATCAGGCCAGCGGTCAGCGCATCCAGGCCGAAGCCGGTCTGCACCAGCAGGGCATAGCACAGGAACATCGCACTGGCGGTCGAGAAGACGAACATCACCAGCAGGCAGCCGGCCGCAAAGCGCGGTTGCGCCAGCAAAGCCATGTCGACCAGCGGCGCGCCGCCGTTGGCCCGCACGCGGCGCTGCATGCGCACGAACAGCGCCAGCAATACGGCCGATGCGCCACCGCAAGCGATTGTCCAGATCGGCCACTGCTGCGCCGGTCCTTCGATCAATGCCAGCAACAGCAAGGCCAACCCCGTGCCCACCATTGCCGCGCCGGGCCAGTCCATTGCCGCGGCCGACGCCTCGCGGGACTCGGGAATGTGGCGAGCCAAGCGCCACGCCAACAGGCCCAGCGGCACGTTGATCAGGAAAATGGTGCGCCACGCCAGGCCGAACACGTCCGCATGCACGATCCAGCCGCCCAGCACCTGCCCGGCGATGGCCGCCAGCCCCAGCGTCATGCCCATCAAACCGAACGCGCGCCGCCGCGCATGGCCTTCGTAGCTGACGCGGATCAGCGCATACACCTGCGGGAACAACATGGCGGCCGCGATCCCTTGCAAGATGCGCGCGCCGATCAGCGTATCGGCCGTGGGAGCCAGCCCGCAAAGCGCGGACGCCAACGCAAAGCCGGCCATGCCCAGCATGAACAAGCGGCGGCGCCCGTGGCGGTCGCCCAAGCGGCTGCCGGCGATCAGCAGCACGCCATACGCCAATTCGTAGGCGACGATGATGAAGTTGATCTGCGCAAAGCTGGCCGACAACGTGGTCTGCATGCTTGGGATGGCGACGTTCACCACGAACAGGTCGAAGATCGTGATGAAGCCGCCCGACAGCAGCACGGCCAGGCCCAGCGCGCTGAGCGCAGGGGCGTCGGGGGCGCGGGGGGCGCAAGGGGAAGGCAGGGTGGTCGAGGTCATGAATACGCCATCGGAAACAGGATTGGCGGTATTCTGGGTGGACCTTCAGCCTTATACAATTTAGCTGTTTATGCTATTACTGCTTGCAATAGCCTGCCCGCCAGGATGCCTATTCTCGTGATGACTGACGCTCCCATCCCCCAGCGCCTGGACCGCACGCGGGCGGACCTGTCCGAATTCCTGCGCCTGCGTCGTGAACGCCTCAGCCCGACGGCGCTGGGCCTGCCCGCCGGCGGCCGCCGCCGAACGCCCGGACTGCGCCGCGAGGAAGTTGCCGCGTTGGCGGGCGTGGGCCTGGCCTGGTACACGTGGTTCGAACAGGGCCGCAACATCAGCGTGTCGGCCACCTTCCTGGAAAACCTGGCGCGCGTACTGAGACTGGATCCCGCCGAACGCCGCCACCTGTATCTGCTGGCCCATCAACGCCCGCCTGCCGAGCCGGGCCGCACCGTGTGCACCGTGCCGCCACAGGTGCGCCGACTGATGGACGACTTGCCCGCCCGGCCGGCCTACATCCTGAACCTGCGTTGGGACGTGGTGGTGTGGAACGCCGCCGCCGACCACGTCTTCGGCTTCTCGGCGCAAGCGCCCGGCCGCCGTAACCTACTGTGGATGCTGTTTGTGGCGCCCGCGATGCGGCAGGTGTTCGTCGACTGGCAAGCGCAAGCGCCCGCCATGCTGTCCACCTTCCGGCGCGATTTCGCCAGCGCGGCGGGCGTGCCCGACATCGCCGAACTGGTCGACGAACTGGAACGTGTGTCGCCGGATTTCAAGGCTTGGTGGCGCGAACACGACGTGCACGGCGCGTGCATGGGTGTGCGCAAGCTGCATATCGAACCGCTGGGAGAGGTGGCCTTCGAGCACGCGACCTTGTCCGTGGACGAAAGCCGCCATTTGCGGCTGGTGGTGTACGCGCCGGCGCCTGACGAACCGCGGGCAGAGGATTTTGCGCGGTGGGTGCAGAGGCGTACGACGCCAACAGAGACCGCGCATTGCGAGTAAGGTACGCAGTAGAGGCCTTTGATTGCCGGCACGTCGGCCTGTGCCACCAGCGGGAACCCGTCCATCATGAAGATCCTTCGCTCAACCGTAAGACCCGTCCTTGCCGCGGTCGCGTGCGCGTCGATTGCCGCCTGCGCGAACAATCCGCCCCGGCAAACCGATATGGACTATCGCAGCCGGCCATCTTCCACGACGCAGCGCGCAAACACCCCGCCCGGGTCTTCGGATCAGCGCTTGACCATACAGTCCGGCGAAGGCGAAAAACTGAATCTTCCGTGGTTCGTCCGGGATACGCAGGAGTGGATCAACAGCAACTGACGCCGGAACAGGCAGTGCCATGCATTGCCGGGATCCGTGCCGCAGTCAGTCAGGCTTCCCGTCATGGTCTCCTAGCGGCCGGGCCGGCCAATCCACCCAGCGATTAGCGCGCGTACGCTCGTACGCGTCATTAAGCGGGAAACGCACGCGATTGTCATCGCGGGTAGGTTCGCCGATGACCATCAGCCGCACAGCGTCCTGCGTATTGTTGATGAAGGTGTGGCAGATGCCGGTTCCCGCAGGAAACGCGACGGAGTCCCCTTCCGCAAGGGGATGCAGCACACCATCGATCCACACGTCGGGCTTGCCCTCAAGCACGTACACAAACTCCTGTTCGGTACTTTCCGCGTGCGGATAAGACGTCCGCCGGCCAGGCAACAGCCTGACGTGATGAATGCCGATACGGGTAATCCCAAGTGCTACCGCAAGCGGCGCATCCAGCGCCATCGGCTCGGTATCGCCCTGATAGGAATGCGCATCGGGTTCTTCAAGTTCAGTCCAATGCTTGATGAAATTCGGTCGGTTCATCGGCTGTCCTCCTTTAAGGCTGTTCCAATGGCCATACCTCAACGACACCATGCGCAACCGCGCAGGGGGTGCGTGACACCATGTCAATCGCCTCGGCCAGGTCAGCCGCCTCGATGATGGAAAAGCCAGCCACTGGCAAGGGCGCGCGCATATAAGGCGCGTTCGTCGTTTCGACGCCGGCAGCGTCATGATTGCGTACCTGCACCGGGGCGCCTGCGATGCCCATCAACACGCCGTCTTGTTTCAACCGCGCGTCGTGCGCATGCGCAGCATCGCGGAGGGGGGCTGCCGTACGGTCGTAACCCGCTTGGTCTCCATATCCGATCGTCACGAACTTTGGCATGGGGAGTCTCCTGAGAAGGCGTGCTTCGTTAAGGTATCAGACTGCGTACAGCGTCATGAATTGCAGTCTGACAACGTCAGGTCGGAGAATTCGACCCGATTGCGTCCCGCCGCCTTTCCTCTGTAGAGCGCCGCGTCGGCGTGTCGAAGCGCATCCTCCAGGCCATGGGCGCCATGGAAGGGGGGCGAAATTCCAATGGTGATCGTACAGCGCAGGGAACTACTAGAACCCGTCACGTTGATGCCTTGGCTTTCAATGCGGGTACGTAGGCGCTCTGCCAAGGTGATTACCGTGTCACCGTCCGCCTCCAGGAAGATTGCCACGAATTCCTCTCCCCCGATACGACCCGTCAAGTCGCCACGACGAACGGTGGAGCGAAGTAGTTCCGCCACTTGGCATATGACTTCATCCCCGGCCTGGTGGCCGTAGGTGTCATTGATCCGCTTGAAATGGTCGACATCCAACAGCAGCAAGCGAACGGGCGCGGAATGCCGAGAATCGAAATACCGTTTAAGCGCATCCAGAAGCCCTCTGCGATTGAGCAGGTCCGTCATGGGATCGCGCGCCGCTATGTTGCGCAGGCTATCCGTCAGTCGCCGCAGTACCAGCCAGACAATGGAGGGCGGCACGATGGTAGCCAGAGTCGACATGTAGATGTAGAAGATCATTTGAAAGCGGCTGTCCATGTGCAGCGCATCCAAACCGTCATCTACGATTTTCAAGAACTTCAGCGCATTGAGAACACAGATCCCGCCAATCAGAAGCGCAAAGAAAACCATCTCTCCGTACAAGTCTTTTGCGAAAGTGCGCACACCGTAGATCACGGTGATGGTCATTGCAAAGAAAAGCAGGCTCGCCGTCGCCGCAAGCATTGCGTAACGCGCTGTAGGCCCTGCGTTCCATTGCACCAATAATTGCGCAATGCCATAGGCCACGGAAAAAATGATCAATGGACGCCACAATGGAACTTGACGCCCAAAAAAGCGCATGGCGCCAAGCCAGTAGGCGATGGGGGCAGCCAGCGTGAGGGCGTGGTTGATGACGCTCATCACGCTCCAGGCCGGTCCCCCCTCAAGCAGTTGCAGGATGTAGGCCAACGCCAGCAGAAGATTGCCTACCGCAAAAAAATCCATCCCCATCCGGTTGCCGGGCAAGCGACGACTGATAAGCAAAAACATGACCGAAAAGCACAACAGGTGTGCACACAGCATGGCGACGAGCGTGGAGGCAACCATAAATGGAAACGAGGAGAGGGAGGGAGAGACTCCTACATTGGTAATGCTAGGACGTAGGCAGCGACATTAACTGGGGAAACTCGATCCAGGTCAAGTGCCGCGTGCGAGTTGCCGAGCTCCGTGATCCATTCAGGCTGCTGGCTTTGGAACGTGCTCTAGAACATTTTCATCGCAGGCCTCGCGTGGCGAGCCATTCCTGCATCATCGTGATCTCGCCCTCCTGGGCGCGGATTACGTCTTCGGCAAGTGCGCGAACGATCGGGTCCTTGCCATACCGAAGCGCCACTTTCGCCATGTCTATGGCGCCTTGGTGGTGGGGGATCATGCCACGCATGAAGTCCACGTCGGCGTCGCCTGTGGCGTCGATCATCATGTCCTTGTGCATACGTTCATTGACGCTGCGGTAGGCCTCAGAGGCCTCGCTACTGCCAAGGGAAGACGGGGTAGTCGACTCGTGGGAATGGGGATCTGCGCTGGGTGTTTTCTGCATGATGGCTCCGAGTGCTTTAGTCGATTAGGACGGCGCGATATGTGCCGCTTTGGATCGACGGGATCAATCTATTCTCTCCAACAGTTGTAATGTCAATACCCTGCAGAAACGCATACGAAAGCCTTGACCTTCCAGTCGCTGCAATCTCTAACCTTCCGAAAAATGCTGCAGAGACGCTTCGGAAAGGCCGACGCCCTGCTGCGCTGAAGGGGTTTTTTCATGCGTCGAAAATTCAAGATTGCCGTATTGGCGGGTGTCATCGCGGCGGCCGGCACCATCGCGTTTGTTCCCAGGGAGGTCTCAGGTAACGAAGGTAAGGCGTCGGCGCCCGCGGCGCCGCAGGTGCCTGTCGCGGAGGTCATCGTGCGCACGATCGCGCCGTCGACTGATTTCACGGGATTCCTGGCGGCTCCCAAGTCTGTCGAGCTGCGCTCACGTGTTGGCGGGGCCGTCGATGCGGTCAGCGTTCCTGAAGGCAGCCTGGTACGAAAGGGACAGCAGCTGTTCCAGATCGACCCGCGTCCCTTTCAGGTCGCGCTGGATACCGCCACGGCACAATTGCGCCAGGCGGAGGCGCTGGCCGGGCAAGCCCAAGCCGACTTCGACCGGGCCCATCGGCTGGTGTCCACCGGCGCGGTCTCGCGCAAAAGCTACGACGATGCCGTGTCGGCGCGCAACGCCAGCCAAGCCCAGGTGCAGGTGGCCAAGGCGGCCATCGCCGCGGCGCGGCTTGATCTCTCGTACGCGCGCATCACCGCGCCGATATCCGGGCGCGTCGACCGGGTGCTAGTGACCGAAGGCAATCTGGTCAGCGGCGGCGCGGCGGGGGCTGCCACGCTGCTGACCACGATCGTGTCGATCGACCCCGTGCACGTCTACTTCGACATCGACGAGGCAACCTACCTCAACGCGGTCAGGCACGCCCGGCCCGACGCCGGCGGCGGCAAGCCGGCGCTGCCAGTCGCCGTGGGGCTGACCACGGATCGGGGCTTTCCGTATTCGGGCACGCTCGACTTCGTCGCCAACCAGATCGATCGCAGCACCGGCACCATCCGCGCCCGCGCCGTGATCCCGAACCCCGATGGCCAATTGGCGCCGGGCCTGTTCGCCCGAGCCAGGCTGGCGACCGGCGGCGAGCGCCCAGCCATCCTGGTGGACGACCAGGCCGTTGGCACGGACCAAGGGAAGAATTATGTGCTGGTCGTCGGCAAGGACAATTTGGCCCAATACCGCGCGGTAGAGCTGGGCCAGATGGAGGAAGGGCTGCGTGTCATCAATACCGGCTTGCAAGGCGGCGACCGGATCGTCATCAAGGGCCTGGTGCGCCCCGGCATGGCGGTCACGCCCCGCGTGGTTCCCATGCAGCAGGCTGCCGCCTCGGAGGCGCGCCAATGAAGTTCCCTCACTTCTTCATCGCGCGGCCGATCTTCGCCATCGTCCTGTCCCTGCTCATGCTGCTGGCCGGCGCCATCGCCTTCTGGCAATTGCCGCTGAGCGAATACCCCGCCGTCACGCCGCCCACGGTGCAGGTGACGGCAAGCTACCCCGGCGCCAACCCTGAGGTGATCGCCGACACCGTTGCCGCTCCGCTTGAACAAGTGATCAACGGCGTCGAGGGAATGCTCTACATGAATTCCCAGATGGCAACCGATGGCCGGATGGTGCTCACCATCGCGTTCAAGCAGGGCACGGATCCCGACATGGCGCAGATCCAGGTGCAGAACCGGGTCTCGCGCGCTTTGCCGCGCCTGCCCGAGGAAGTGCAGCGCATCGGGGTCGTCACGCAGAAGACGTCTCCGGACGTGTTGATGGTCGTGCACATCGTCTCGCCAGACAAGCGGTACGACCCGCTTTATCTGTCCAACTTCGCCATCCGGCAGGTGCGCGACGAACTCGCGCGCCTGCCTGGCGTCGGCGATGTCCTGGTCTGGGGCGCCGGAGAATACTCCATGCGGGTGTGGCTGGATCCGTCCAAGGTCGCCACGCGGGGGTTGACTGCCAGCGACGTGGTCGCAGCCCTGCGCGAGCAGAATGTGCAGGTCGCCGCCGGATCCGTGGGGCAGCAACCCGATACGTCGGCCGCTTTCCAGGTGACCGTCAATACGCTTGGCCGCCTGGCCAGCGTGGAACAGTTCGGTGAAATCGTCGTGAAAACCGGCGCGGATGGCCAAGTCACCCGCCTTCGCGACGTCGCCCGCGTGTCCCTGGGCGCCGACGCCTATACCCTGCGCAGCCTGATCGATGGCGAATCGGCCCCTGCGTTGCAGATCATCCAGAGCCCTGGCGCCAACGCCATCGATGTTTCCAATGCCGTCCGCGCCAAGATGGAAACGCTTCAGCAGGGCTTCCCGCAGGACATCGCGTACCGGATCGCCTATGACCCCACGGTCTTCGTGCGCGCTTCGCTGCAGTCCGTGGCCGTCACGCTGCTGGAGGCCATCGCCCTGGTCGTCATCGTCGTCGTGCTGTTCCTGCAGACCTGGCGCGCCTCGATCATTCCGCTGGTGGCCGTGCCGGTGTCGCTGGTGGGCACCTTCGCCGTGATGCACATGTTTGGCTTCTCGCTGAACACGCTGTCTCTCTTCGGCCTTGTGCTATCGATAGGCATCGTGGTGGACGACGCCATCGTGGTGGTCGAGAACGTGGAACGCCATATGGCGCTGGGCGAGCCGCCAAAGGAAGCCGCGCGCAAAGCCATGGATGAGGTGACCGGGCCGATTCTGGCCATTACTTCCGTGCTGGCGGCCGTGTTCATCCCCTCGGCGTTCCTCTCTGGCCTGCAAGGCGAGTTCTATCGCCAGTTCGCCCTGACGATCGCCATCTCGACCGTGCTGTCGGCCATCAATTCGCTCACGCTGTCGCCGGCGCTGGCCGCCATTCTGCTCAAGCCGCATCACGAGGCCGCCAAATCCGATTGGCTCACGCGCCTGATGGGAAGCGTGTTTGGCGGATTCTTCCGGCGTTTCAACCGCTTCTTCGACAAGGCGTCGAACTCCTACGTCGGGGCCGTGCGGCGCGCGGTGCGCGGCAGCGCCATCGTCCTGCTGCTGTATGCCGGCTTCGTGGGCCTGACCTGGCTGGGCTTCAATCAAGTGCCCAATGGCTTCGTGCCGGCCCAGGACAAGTACTTCCTGGTCGGCATCGCCCAGTTGCCAAGCGGCGCATCGCTGGACCGCACGGAGGCCGTCGTGAAAGAGATGTCCCGGATCGCGCTGGCCGAGCCCGGGGTGGAAAGCGTAGTGGCCTTCCCGGGCCTGTCGGTGAATGGCCCGGTGAATGTGCCGAACTCGGCGCTGATGTTCGCCATGCTCAAGCCGTTCGACGAGCGCCGAGACGCCTCGCTGACGGCCAACGCCATCGCAGGAAAACTGATGGGCAAGTTCAGCCAGATCCCTGACGGCTTCGTCGGCATCTTCCCGCCGCCGCCGGTGCCGGGCCTGGGCGCCATGGGCGGCTTCAAGCTGCAGATAGAGGATCGGGCGGGATTGGGCTTCGAAGCGCTGGCGCAGGCGCAGGGCGAGATCATGGGCAAGGCCATGCAGGCGCCCGAACTGGCGAACATGCTTGCCAGCTTCCAGACCAATGCCCCGCAGCTGGGGGTGGAAGTCGACCGCGTGAAGGCCAAGTCCTTGGGCGTGTCGCTGACCGACGTATTCGAGACGCTGCAGATCAATTTGGGGTCGCTCTACGTCAACGACTTCAATCGCTTCGGGCGCACCTATCGGGTCATGGCCCAGGCTGACGCGCCGTTTCGCATGCAGGCCGAGGATATCGGCCTGCTCAAGGTGCGCAACGCGGCTGGCGACATGATTCCGCTGAGTGCCTTCGTGACGATAACGCGCGGGTCAGGCCCCGATCGAATCGTCCACTACAACGGCTTTCCCTCTGCGGACATCAGCGGGGGGCCGGCGCCGGGCTATTCATCGGGCCAGGCCACGGACGCGATCGAGAAGATCGTAAGCGAGACCCTGCCGGAAGGGATGGCGCACGAGTGGACGGATCTGGTCTTCCAGGAAAAGCAGGCTGGCAATTCGGCGCTGTACATCTTCCCGCTTGCAGTGCTGCTGGCCTTCCTGATCCTGGCGGCCCAATACAACAGTTGGTCACTGCCGTTCTCGGTGCTGTTGATTGCACCCATGGCGCTGCTTTCGGCGATTGCCGGCGTCTGGGTTTCCGGTGGCGACAACAACATCTTCACGCAAATCGGATTCGTGGTGCTGGTCGGGCTGGCTGCCAAGAACGCGATCTTGATCGTCGAGTTCGCCCGCGCCAAGGAAATCGAAGGCGCTGACCCGCTGGCGGCGGTTCTCGAAGCGGCGCGGTTGCGGCTGCGTCCCATCCTGATGACCTCGTTCGCCTTCATCGCCGGCGTGGTGCCGCTGGTGCTGGCCACCGGCGCTGGCGCCGAGATGCGCCACGCCATGGGCATCGCGGTGTTCGCCGGCATGCTGGGCGTGACGCTGTTCGGCCTGCTGCTCACGCCTGTGTTCTATGTCGTCGTGCGCAAGCTCGCCCTGCGCCGCGCCGCCCCTGAAACCCGCACCGGGGCAAGCGACCAGCGCGCCTGATGGCTAGGAAATACTGACATGAAGACATTTTTCACACGCTCCCGCCAGGCCCGGCCGCTGGCACCGCTCGCCTTTGCAGCCGCTCTCGCCGGATGTTCGCTGGCGCCCACGCATGAGCGCCCGGCGGCGCCGATCGAAGCGGCCTATCCATCGGGAGCCGCTTACGACGCTGCCGCCTCCGCAAAGCCTGGCGATGTGGTCGTCGCTGACATCGGGTGGCGGGATTTTTTCCTCGATCCGCTATTGCAGCAATTGATCGGTATCTCGTTGAGCAACAACCAGGATCTGCGCAAAGCCGCGCTCAACGTCGAAGCGGCGCAGGCGATGTACCGCATCCAGCGCGCCGAGATGCTGCCTGACCTGGACGCGTCCGCCAGCGCCGCATCCGAACGCGTGCCGGCCGACCTTGATGCCATGGGTGCTGCCCGCGTCAGCCGGCGCTACGAAGTGGCGGGCGTAAGTGCCGCCTGGGAGCTGGACCTCTGGGGCCGCATCCGCAGCCTCAGCGACCAGGCCCTGGCCTCCTATCTGGCCCTGGCCGACATCCGCATCGCCACGCAAATGAGCCTGGTGTCCGAAGTGGCCAATGCCTACCTCACGCTACGTGCCGATCAGGAGTTGCTGCGCCTGACGAACGACACGCTGGCCACGCAGAAGCGTTCTTACGAACTGACGGCCCGGCTGGTCCAGGCCGGCCACTCCACGCAACTGGACCTGCGCCTTGCGGAGATTACGCTGCGCAATGCCGAGACCAATCATGCCGCCTACACGCGGCAGGCAGCCAGGGACCGCAATGCGCTCGTGCTGTTGATGGGGCAACCGCTGACGCCCGAGCTATCGCGACAACTTGACGAGGCCACCACGCTACCCGATGGCATCGTGCCGACCGACCTGCCTGGCGGGTTGCCATCGGAACTACTCGCGCGTCGTCCCGACATTCGCGCGGCGGAGCAGAGGCTGCGCGGCGCAAACGCCAATATCGGCGCCGCGCGCGCTGCCTTCTTCCCCACGATCAGCCTGACGGGGTCGGCGGGGACGGCAAGCGCTTCACTGGACGGACTCTTTGGATCGGGCTCGGATACCTGGAGTTTTTTGCCGCAGATTACGGTGCCCATCTTCCGCGGCGGTGCCTTGAAGGCGAACCTGGACGTGGCGCATGTGCAAAAACGCATCGAGATCGCCAACTACGAAAAGGCGGTGCAGACCGCCTTTCGCGAGGTGGCCGACGGGCTGGCGGGCAAGCGCACGCTCGAGGCGCAGATTCACTCCGAACAACTCTCGGTGGCCGCCAGCCGCGACGCCTACCAACTGGCGGCGCAGCGCTTCGAAGAAGGGGTGGATGACTACCTGACGCTGCTCGAAGCCCACCGCTCCCTATATCGCACGGAGCAGGCCCTGGTGCGGACGCGCCTGACGCGGCTGAACAATCTTATCGATCTGTACAAGGCCCTGGGAGGGGGCTGGAAAGAAGATACCGGGCAGTCGACGGGTGCGTAGAGCGCTGCCCCGGCCGGCAGGAAAATTCCCCACGCGGCGCAATGTCTCATTATTCACGCCCATCCGTCTCACCTCGGCGCATTTGACGTTTCTCGTCCATCCCCGCAGTGTAAATTCGCCCACGATTTCCTTCGTACGACGCCTGGGTAAACCAAGCGCCCTGCGAGGGAATGTCCAGCAATTTCACTGACGGTATCGATGTATATGCTTCGCACAATACGCAGTAAGGCAGCCCGCGTTTCTCTTGCTCTCTTGGGCATGACCCACGCGATGTCGTACGCGGCAGAGGGCGCAGCAGACCCGGCGGTTACGGACCCCCACTTCGAGTTGGCGCCGGGCTATATCCCCAAAGAGAACCTGCCCAACAGCCTTGATTTGCTTGGACCGCCACCTGCTGCGGACAGCGCCGCGTTCGCGCGTGACGAAGAGGCACGGAAAGCAACCATCCCGCTGCGCGGTGGCGCGCGCGCCGCGCAAGCCCGCCTGGACGCAGACCTGCAGTTTCCGCAGCCGGCCAAGAATTTCTCGTGCGCGATGGGCGTGGACATCACCGAGGCGCAAACGCCGCACCTGTATCGCTTGATGCAGAAGGTGCTGACCGATGCAGGCCTGTCTACCTATGGCGTCAAGAATACCTATAACCGGGTTCGCCCGTTTGTCGTCCACAACGAAGGAACGTGTTTCCCCGAGCAGGAAACGCTGCTGCGCACGGATGGCTCATACCCGTCTGGCCATACGGCGGCGGGCTGGGCTTGGGCCTTGGTCCTGGCCGAAATCAATCCTGGTCGCGCCAACACAATATTCAAGCGCGGCCTGGCGTTCGGGCAAAACCGGGTCGTCTGCAATGCGCATTGGCAAAGCGATGTGGACGCCGGCCGCACGATGGGCGCGGCCACGGTTGCCCTGTTGCATAACGATGACGAGTTTCGTGCCGATCTGGCTGCGGCTCGCAAGGAAGTGGAAGCCGCCAAGGCCAAGCACCCGGCGCCCAGCGTCGAATGCAAGGCAGAGGAAGCCGCGCTGTCCGAGCAGTGACGCCGCCTTCGATCTGCTTACGAATTCCAAAGACGCCGCATCATAGAGTCACCATGAAACTGTGTTTTACGCCGCTTATCCTGTTGAGCGCACTGGTCGGGACCTGCAACGTATCCTTTGCTGACAGCACGCTGCCGATCAGCCCGCTTCTGCAGAAGGATTCTGGCAATGCCGCGGATACGTGGCGGGTCAGCGTGAGCCCCTATGTCTGGGCGTCTGGCATCAAGGGCAAGGTCGGCCAGTTCGGGCAGCCGCCGGCAAAGCTGAATTCCAGTTTCAGCGACATTGTGAGCGAGACGGATCTGGCCTTCATGGGCGCTGCTGAGGCGCGTTACCAGCGATTCAGCCTGGTGGCAGACGTCATGTACGGGCAGCTCTCCGGCGGCGGCAACACCCAGTACGGCGTGCTGAGTCGAAAGGTCGACATTTCCTCGAAGACGTTCAGCGGGTTCTTGGGCGCGGGTTACAGCGTGCTTGAAAGCGACCGAGGGCACCTTGACGTGATTGGCGGCGGGCGGCTCTGGCACGCTAGCACCACGATTTCCCTGAAGGGTGGGGTGCTTGGCGGCAACCGTCGAAGCGACAGCGCGACGTGGATTGATGCGGTTGCCGGCGTGCGCGGCCAATACGCCTTGAACGATCACTGGTATCTGACCGGCTGGGGCGTCATCGGCGCGGGACAAGCCCGGCTGGACTGGGACGCCACGGCCGCGATTGGCTATCAGTTCAAGTCCAATTGGTCGGCAGTGCTGGGCTACCGCGCGCTGGGCGTCAATTTCAATCGGAACGGCTTCGTCTACAACGTCGTTCAGCAGGGGCCCATCGTGGGCCTGGCTTACCAGTTCTGAAGCGCAGGCGCCTTACGCGACGTCGGGCCGATGGCTGTGCGCCGCGAAATGGGTCGATAGAAAATTGTCGCTGTCGAGCGGCGACGCCGCGTGGGGGCCTTGGCCGCTGGCGTCTTCAGGGGCCAAGCCAAAGCGCGCAAGAAATGCCTGGCGAAAGCGCCCGGTATTGCGAAAGCCGAAGTCAGCGGCGATCTGGCTCATCGGTCGCGCGGGGCGCCGTGGATCGACGAGGAAGGCGTAGGCCGCGTCCAGGCGCCGTGTCTTGATCACCTGGGCGATGCCGCCCAGGTCGGAAAATACGCGATACAGATGGGCGCGCGAGACTCTGAATCGTTGCACGAGCAGGTCCGGGCCCAGCTCGGGATCCGCAAGGTGGCGATCAATATAGGCAAGGGCTCGCGCCCGCATTGCCTGACCCAGCACGGATTGCGGGCCATCGTCGAGGGGCGCCGTGTTCGACAGGCCTGCCGAGAGCAGCGTGGTAAGGGCTTCTTGTGCCGCGCCGTCCTCACTGGTGGACAACTGGCCTGCCACCGCGTGGAAACCGCGAAGGTAGTCCGCAAGCAGGCGCGTCATCGGAAGCCCGGGGTCAAGGACGAATCCGTGCACGTCGCGGGGCCCCAGCAGCTTATCGATGCCGGCGCGGGGGATGGTCGTCGCCAACCGTTCGCCGGCGTCCACGCTGCAGGCATAAGGGCGGGCCAGGTCGATGATGCAGATCCCCCCGGGGGGCGCCACGACGTCGCGGCCGTCAAAGTCGCCGTGGATGGAACCCGCCGCCACGACATGAACAAGGTAATGATCAAGTCCGGTGCGGGCAATCGTGGCCTTGTCCCGCTTGTAGCGCTGCGCATTGAAGGTCGTTGAGCCCAGCGTCAACCCGCCCAGGTGGCGAATCCGCATGGTGCCTTCCAACGTTGCCGCGCCGGTTGTCGGATCGAGCGTCGTATCGCAGAACGGGCGCGTGACTTCACGCCAGTATTCGTCACGAAGAGAATGCTCTATTGCGTCGGTGGAGATGAACGTTTCTGAGCATGTCATGTTGACGTCTCGCCTTAAGTCGCAAGCCCGTGGCCGGCCCAAGGGCCAGTGTACCCGCGTCCATGTTGCACAAACTCGGGTGCCGGCATGGGCTGCGCGACCGAACTGAGGGTTAGGGCTGCGGCTTGGGGTCCGGAAAGTGCCACTTGCCGTTCAGGATTTCATCGCTGGGCTGATACAGCCTGACCGTATAGTTCCAACCCGGCGTGGTGGGCAGGCAATTGGCGATCTTCCCGTCGCATCCGCCGAACTGGATGTCGATCGATCCGTCAGCCTTTTTTTGCGCGGTGAGGTTGTTCAACGAATAGGCGTCGTACGGGTTCTTCTGGAAGTAGCCGTCCGCGTTGTACACGCTGACCGACCAGAAGCTCTTCACCGGGACTTCCTTTACGTTCAACCGATAAACGGTTTTTCCATCGTTCTTGGGCGCCACGCCGGTAAGGTAGATGGCGTCCTTGGCGGGATTTCCGCCCCAACCCGTGGCGGTGCCAATCAAGTGCTGGATGGGGTCGACCGTGCCCTTCGGGCCAAAGGCCTGGTTGTAGTTGGGGACCGTCTCGCCCAGCACCAGCAGGGCGTCGCGTATCTTTTTCTGGCTGGCCTGATCCCACTTAGGCACGACGAATTCTCCCGCCTTGGCCTGGCTGACCTTGATGGCATCCTGCAGGGCGTGCACCTGCTCAAGATCCTTCTTGTCTGCGGGGTCGACCAGCGTGCGGATCGCGACAAAGACATAGCGCGTGCCGATGTCCGCCTTGCTCAGGGTATGGGCGCCGGCACCGTAGAAAACGGCGGGTACGTAATGGTCTTCATCGACGATCTGCATCGACATGAATCGTGCACCGGCTTCGGGTAGCGTGATCGTGACGGGGCCTGCATCCAGATCGAACACGGCTTCGGAGTAGAGCGTGTCGCGATTCATGCGGATGACGTTCTGTGCGTCGATGGCAACCGGTGCGCGGCTGTGGATAAAGCGTCCGACACCTCCATCCGCCACCATTTTTCCCATGTAGAGATCGGACTCGGCACGGACAAAGTTGTCGACGCCAACCGGTGTCGTCGCATCGGGGGATTGCGCATGCGCAGTGCCAAACGTTGCGAGCGTCAGGGCGACGATGCGGGACACGGATGAAAATGACATGTAGGCCTCTTGATCGATTGAAGGTGACTTCATACCCCGGCTTCACGTAGGCTCCGCCCTTTCCGAAGCCGCTACGCATTCCGGGATGCACCTACGATCTTTGCCTTCAGGAGATGGCCCGGCGCGGCAACCTGCGAACGCTCGAGCCGCCCGAGTCGCCTCGAGTGAAATCGTTGGCGAATTTACACTGGGCCTCATGGCAGAAGCCGCATTACCGGGCGAGGCGAGACAAATCGGCCTGAATAATGAGACATTGCGCCGGATCACGGCAGGGGGATTCGAACGCGGCGCCTGACGGCAGCAGGCTTGTGCCAGCCGCCGCCGTCAGGCGTATGATTTCAGGCAGAGGATCAGTCCCGGCCTGGCCCGGGCCGCAGCCCGCGTGCCAGCTTTGCATGTCACTGCTTCGCGTCGTTCGTCCCGCTCCGCGCGCGGAAGGGCGTAAAGGCGTCGCGCCATGGACCATCTACTGCTTGCTGCCTGCCCGAATGACCCCGGCGGTAAGGGGGCGGGGATCGCTGCCCGGTTATTGCCGCGTGATCACGATCTCAAGGTATTCACTGGGCACCACCATCCCGGCGTCGCCAGAGCGATTGAACCGGTCTATTTGCGCTATCAGATCGCTTTCCAGGGCGGCTTGCGCCGCAGGTTCCAACGCAGCAAACGCTTTAAGAAGCGGCCCGTAATAGGTCTTGAAGACCTGCAGCCAATGTTCGGGCGAACGATAGCGGAACACGAAGTGGCGGGGTTCGGCCTGGATGGCGGAGGCGTGGCTTCCGAACATCTCGTCGATGCGCGCCCGGGTGCCCCACAGCGCGGGCGATTTGACGCCGGCCGGCGGGGGCAGGTGCTTGCCGATGGTCTTGAAGATTTGGCCGATGAAGCCCTCGGGCGTCCAGTTGGCCATGCCGATCTTGCCACCGGGGCGGCAGACGCGGACCAGTTCGGCGGCGGCCTTGTTGTGATCGGCCGTGAACATTACGCCGAAGGTGGAAACGACGGCGTCGAAGCTGGCGGGTGCAAAGGGCAGGGCCTCGGCATCGGCTTCCTGGAATTCGATCTTCAGTCGTTCGGCCGCGGCGCGTTCACGGGCGCGTCCCAGCAGCGCGGGCACGTAGTCGGTGGCGACCACCTCGCACCAGCGGCGGGCCGCGGCCAGCGAGGCATTGCCGTTGCCGGCTGCGACATCAAGCACTTTCTGTCCGGCGCGGACGTCGAGGGATTCGCACAGCTGCTCGCCGACGATCTGCAGCGTGGTGCCGACGACGGCATAGTCTCCGGAAGACCAGGTGGCTTGCTGGCGGGTCTTCAGGGCGGCCAGATCGGGCTGCGCGGCGGCTTGAGGTTGCGCAACGGCGGTGGCGGATATGGACATGGTCTGTCTCCATTAGTACGGGGGGGAAGCGTCGGCGGACATCGCCGGCGCCGAGCGGCATCGCAGACAAGTGCGCAAAGGCAGGTGCGTGTCGTGCGATCCGGAGTCAACCGTAGTTCCCGTGCGTGGAGCGGACCGTGGTAGCCGGCGTGGAATCTGCGGCGGCAAGGCATCCGGATTTTCCCCAGGATGCCGCCGCCATTCGTATCCACATGCTTGGGTCGATGGCGATCTTGCGGGGGGACGCCGCCTTGGCGTTGCCACCCTCGCGCAAGCTCCGCGCGTTGATCGCCTATCTTGCGCTTGCCCCGCATGCCGTGACGCGCACGCATCTGTGCGAGCTGCTTTGGGACGTTCCGAACGATCCCCGCGCCGAACTGCGCTGGTGTCTCAGCAAGGCAAGAAGCTTGCTTGACGAGCCCGACCGCCGACGAATTCAGGCAACGCCAGAGACGGTGACGCTCGATTTGCACGACTGCCTTGTCGACGTCCTGGATATCGAGCAGGCGACGCGGCAGGGCATCAGCAGCGTGGGCGTGGATAGGCTGCGCCGGCTGGCGGCGCTATTCGCGGGCGAGTTCCTGGATGGCCTGCAGCTCAGGGCGTGCCCGGTCTTTGACAGCTGGATGGTGGCGCAACGGCGGCGATTGAGAGCCTGCCAGGCGGTAGTGCTGGAGCACCTGGCCGCGTGCCTGCCAACCGAGTCCGACGAGCGCTACGGCTGCCTGGACAATTGGTTGCGGTTGGCCCCGTACGACCGGCGCGCACACGCGTTGATGCTGCAGTCGCTAAGCGACCGGGGGCGGCTTCGCGAGGGAGAAGAACACCTGGCTGCCGCGATACGCGCCTTCGAGGACGAGGGGCTGGATTGGCGGCCCCTGCGCGATGCCTGGCGTCAGCTTCGGCTATCGCCCGGCGGCCCGCCGGAACCGGCGGCTGACGCCGCGAAGGCGCCGATTGCCGACTCGTCCGACGGGGGCAGGGAAAGAACCGGACGGGCCTCGATCGCGGTCATGCCATTTACGAACGCCGCGGCGCGCAGCGGCGTGCGGGGCGGGTTGGGGGACGGGTTGGCCTACGACATCATCACCCGGTTGGCCAAGCTGCGCAGCCTGTTCGTCATCGCGCAGGGGACGGTATTCGCCCTGGACCAGCGCAGCGTGGGGCCGGAAGAGGCTGGTCGGACGCTGAATGTGGACTTCGTGGTGAGCGGCTCGCTGCGCCGGCACGCCAAGCGGATCATCGTGGACGTGACGCTCGTTGAATCGCGGACGGCGCGCATCGTGTGGGCAGAGACCTTCGACCATGCGCTGGACGACGCATTCGTCGCACTGGACGAGATCGGCAACCGGATCGTCGCGTCGATCGAAATCGAAGTCGAATCCGCCGAACGCAACCGGGCCATTCTCACGCCGCCGAATTCGTTGGACGCGTGGTCGGCCCATCACCGCGGCCTGTGGCACATGTATCGGTTCAACCAGGCGGACAACGCGCTGGCGCGGCATTTTTTCCAGATGGCGGTGCGGCTGGACCCCACGTATTCCCGGGCCTACGCGGGGCTGTCGTTTACCCACTGGCAGGACGCGTTCCAGCGTTGGGGTGAGCCGCAGCCCGCGATGGACCTGGCGTTCAAGACCGCAGGCCAGGGCCTGATCGCCGACGACCGCGACCCCGCGGCACATTGGGCCATGGGCCGGGCGTTATGGCTGCGCGGCAGTCAGGACCCGTCGCTGGCGGAATTGCAGCGCGCCGTCGATCTGAGCCCCAATTTCGCCCTGGGGCATTACTCGTTGGGGTTTGTCCATTGCCAATCGGGGGACGCCCTGGCGGCCATTGGTTCGGCGGACCATTCGCGCCATCTGAGTCCCTTCGACCCCCTGATGTTCGGCATGCTGGCCGTCCGCGCGCTGGCGCTGGTCCGGTTGGGACGGATCGAGGAGGCTGCCGACTGGGCGCTCAAGGCCGCGATGCGTCCCAATGCTCACGTGCACATCCTGGCGATCGCCGCCCATTGCCTGGCCATCGCTGACCGGGTGGATGAAGCGCTGGGCTTCCTGCCTTTGATCCGCAAGTCGCATCCCGCCTACCGCGTGGATGACTTCTTGGCTGCGTTCCGCCTGACGCCCGAGGTGCAGGCCTTGTTCAGAGAGGGCGCCAGACGGATCGGGTTGGGATGACGCCCGATGCGGGGCGGGTGGAACGCCGTGCTTGACGTCTGGTTTTTTGCGGGTGTATCGTAAGATATATATCTAAAGATACATCGTAAGAGCGAAATCATGCGCCATTCCCATTTCCACCAAGAGCATCACGGCCACCACGGCCACCATGGGCATCACGCCCACCATCCCCATCACCCGCGCCATGCCGCCTCTAGCGGCGACTGGTTCTCGGGTCCGCCCGACGGCCGGGGCGACGCTGACGGTTTCGGCGGCGACGGGCGCGGGTTCACGCGGGGACGCCGCGTGTCGGCCGACGACCTGCAGCTGATGCTGCTGGGCCTGCTTGAGCAAAGTCCGAGCCACGGCTATGAACTCATCAAGGCGCTGGGCACGCTCAGCAACGGCTTCTATACCCCCAGCCCGGGCATGGTCTACCCCGCGTTGACCTATCTGGAAGAGCTGGGCTACGCCACGGTGGAACAAGAGGGCACCAAGAAGCGCTACCACCTGGCGGAGCCGGGCAAGGTGCATCTGGACGCGAACCGCAGCCGCCTGACCCTGATGTTCAACCGCTTCAAGCACATCGCCCGCAAGATGGACTGGATGCGCCAGGCCTGGAGCGGCGAGCCCCGCAGCCTGGGCCCCGAAGGCGAAGACGTGCGTACCGGCTGGCTGCCGGAGTTCGTCGAGGCGCGCCAGGCCATCCGGCAGGCGCTGCTGGACCGCACCGATGCGTCGCCCGCCGAGCAACGGCGCATTGCCGGCATCCTGGCGCGTGCCACCGACGAGATCAACGGCAAGCCCTGTGCTTGATCCGTTCCCCTGACACTGGAGTTTTAATGACCCGTAGCGATTTGAACGTGGAGCGCGTGCGCCACAACCTGAAGATGCGCGTGCTGACCGTTGCGCGCATCGAGCGCGTTGCCGGCCTGCTGGCCCGCATCACCTTCACCGGCGACGACCTCGCGGACTTCGTGTCCGCGTCGTTTGACGACCATGTGAAGCTCTTTTTTTCCGCCGACCCGACGCAGCCGCTGGCATTGCCCACCGTCGGCCCGGATGGCGTCAAGTTCCCTGAAGGCGCGCCCAAGCCCGCCGCGCGCGACTACACCCCCCGCAGTTTCGATGCGGCACGCCGTGAGCTTGTCATTGAATTCGTGCTGCACGGCGATGGCCCTGCGTCCACCTGGGCCGAGCAGGCCGCGCCCGGCCAGACGCTGGGCATCGGCGGCCCGCGCGGTTCTTTCGTGGTGCCCACGGGGTTTGATTGGCATGTGCTGATCGGCGACGAAACCGCGCTGCCGGCCATTGCCCGCCGCCTTGAGGAACTGCCCGCCGCCGCGCAGGCGTTCGTCCTGATCGAGGTGCCGTCCGCCGCCAACCAGATCCCGCTGCCCTCGGCTGCGCAGACGTCCGTGCGCCGGCTGCATCGCGATGGCACGGCGCCGGGCTACAGCACCTTGTTGCTGGAAGCGGCGCGGGAACTGACCTTGCCGCCCGGCGAAGGCTATGTGTGGGTGGCGGCCGAATCCGCCGTGGCCAAGGCCGTGCGTGAAATCATGGTGTCGCAGCACGGCACCGACAAGGCCCGCATCCGCGCAGCCAGCTATTGGAAGCGCGGCGCCGTGGCCGTGCACGAGTCTCACGAAGACTAAGCGCCGCGGGGCGCCGGTTCTAGGCCCGGCCGCCAGCCAGCCGAAGCAGGTTTTCCACCTTGCCGCCCGGCCTGTCCTGACGCACCGCCAGCCCCAACACCGCGCGCGGCCAGTCAAGCGCGAAAGGGCGGTAGACCACGCCGTCGGGGCGCAGGTGGCGCAATGACGCCGGCACCACCGCCACGCCCATGCCTGCCGCCACCAGGTTCACCGCCGACGACAGTTGCGGCGCGCGTTGGCCGATCAACGGATTCAGGCCGTGCTGCCGGCACGCCGCCATGATGTCCGCGCTGAGCCCGTACCCCGACTTGCGCGAATACAGGATGAAGCGTTCCTGCGTCAGGTCCGCGGGCGCCAGCCGCTTCTTTCGCGCCAGCGCATGGCCCAGCGGCAGGGCCACCACCAGCGGTTCTTCCACCAACTGCGTGAACGTCAACCCGCCGTCCAGCGCAAAGGGCGGGCGCACGAAGGCGGCGTCGATCGCGCCTTCGCGCAGCTGCGCCACCAGCGTCTCGCTATCGCCTTGCGACAGCGTCATTTCCACATCGGGATACTGTTGCCGGTATTGGCGGATCAGCTCCGTCACGACACCGTTGAATGACGCGGATTCGGTGAAACCCAAGGTCAGTTCCCCGACCTCGCCACGCGCGGCGCGTTGCGCCGTCTGCACGGCGGCCTGCGCGCGTTGCAGGATGTCTTGCGCGCACACCAGGAATGCGCGGCCGGCGTCGTTCAGCGCGACGCCGCGGCCCGTGCGGTCAAACAGCGGCGTGCCGACCTCTTGCTCCAGCTGGCGGATCTGCTGGCTGAGCGGGGGCTGCGCCATGCCCAGCAGTTCGGCCGCACGCGTGAAATGCTGCGCCTCGGCGGTCACGACGAAATAGCGCAAATGGCGCAGTTCCATATTGATACCTTAAAAATACTGATTATCAATTTTCCATATATTGGACATTCTATTGCGGCCAGCCGATGATGCATACATCGACGCATCTTCATCAAGGAACCGCCATGAATGCTCCCGTCAAACCCAGCACCCTGTTGCGCCAGCACCTGGCCCGCGACATCGTCGTGGCGCCAGGCGCCTATGACGGCATGTCGGCCCGGCTGGTGGCCGCCGCGGGTTTCAACGCCGTCTACGCCAGCGGCGGCGCCATCGCGCGTGCGGCAGGCTATCCGGATATCGGCCTCTTGAGCTTCACCGAAGTGATGGACCGGGTCGAGAAGATCGTCGACGCCAGCGGCCTGCCGGTGGTGGCGGACGCGGACACCGGTTTCGGCGGATCGGCCAACGTGGAACGCACCGTGCGCATCATGGAGCGCGCGGGTGTCGCCGCCTTCCATATCGAAGACCAGTCTTTTCCCAAGCGCTGCGGCCATCTGGACGACAAGAGCCTGGTGGACACGGACGAGATGTGCCGCAAGGTGCACATCGCGCGCCAGACGCTGTCGGACGCCGACGCACTGGTCATCGCGCGCACGGATGCGATTGCGGTGGAAGGGTTTGATGCGGCGATTGCGCGTGCCGAACGCTACGTGAAAGCGGGCGCGGACATGGTGTTCGTGGAAGCGCCCGAAACGCTGGAGCAGATCCGCGCCATCGCCGAGCGCCTGCCGGGCCTGAAGCTCATCAACATGTTCTATGGCGGCAAGACGCCGCTGGTGCCGCTGCCCGACCTGGCCGCGATGGGCTATCGCCTGGCCATCATTCCGTCGGACCTGCAGCGCGCCGCCATCCATGCCATGCAGGCCACGCTGGCCGCCATCAAGCAGACCGGCGACAGCAGCGCGCTGGCCGATCGCCTGACGAGCTTCAAGGAACGCGAAGCCATCGTGCAGACCCAGCGCTACCTGGCGCTGGACGCGCAATAGGCGTCCAGCGGCAAGACGGCTTAGCGGCGGCAGCGCGCCGGCAAGGACAGCGGCCACAGGCGCTGGCCGGCGCTACCGTACAGCGTGCGCATGCCGCACACCATTTCGACGCGCGCCAGCGCGTTGCCGGCGGTGTCGATGATCTTCGACAGCTCCATCGTGGAGACCACCGCACGCTGGTCCGCAAACGGCGTGACTGCGTTGTAGTCGGTCGGGATGACGAACTTGCCCGCGCCGTCCACGTAGCCGAAGTTGCGCTCCGTGCGGGCGGGCGCCAGGCCGTCATGCAAGGCGCCCAGCGCGTCGAACGCGGGGCCGTTCAACGCGCCCTTGCCGTCGACGGCACGCACTGCGCTGGTGGACAGTTGCGTCACCGCGCGGCCTTCCGAATAGGCGGATCCCGTGCCTTCCACCTTGATGCGCGCCTTGCCGTCCAGGCCCACGTAATCCGTCATGGCCTTGCCGTTGGCAACATAGTGGCGAAGCAGCAAGGCCGAGCCCTGCGGCCAGCGCCAGTCGCCGGCGGGCAGGGTGGCGACGGTCTTGCCCGTAGTGTCGATCAGACGCGTGCTTGCGTCGTCCGCGGCCAGCGCGCGGCCGGGCGAGCCTTGGAAGACCGAGCCGACCGCCGCCATGGGGCCGATCTGCCACGCGCCCTGGGCATCCAGATAGCCATAGCGCACGGCCCGGCGGATCTCCAGCCAGTCGCCAATGCGGGAATAGGTGGCGTCTTGCAGGTCCTGCACGCCGGAGCCGTCGGCCGCTACGATCCAGCGGTGGTTTTCGCCCGCGGCGGTAATGGAGCCTCCCTCCTCGGCGGATACCTGCAGAAGGCGTTGGAACGACGTCAGCGCGCGGCCCTGGGCATTGAAGACGGCGGCGGGGCGTTCGTAGTCTTCACCCTGCCCGCCGGCCTGCATCACCCGCCACAGCTTGTCATTGACGCGCGCGATGCCGTAATGGCTTGCCGGCAAGACCCATTGCCCCTGCTGGTCGATCACGCCCACGCGATCCGCGCCCAGTGACGCCACCGCCTGGCCGTTCTGGAAATGGCCGATCTTGCGGAAGGCGGGCGCGGCCAGTTCCTTCTTGGCCACAAAGTCGTACAGGCCCCACAGGGCATCGGCGCCGGCGGTCTTCAGGTATCGGACCACGCCCGGTGCCACGATTTCCGTCTGGAAAACGTCGGGCAGGTCGTAGGTCTTGCCGTCGCGGTCGATCATCCGGTTGACGCCATCGGCGTAAACCAGTGCATAGCCGTGGCGGAAATTGCCGATATGCTGCTGCACCGGCAGGCTCATCGGCCGGCCTTGGGCGTCCAGCAGCTGCAGGCCGCGGTCGGTCTCGGCGGCAAAGCGCAACTGATCAGGTTTCAGGACATCGTCGCCGGCCTCGGGTTCGGGGTCGCTCTCGCGGTCGTCGGCGTCGTCCAGTGCAATCAGGTCCGTCCACGATGGGTCGCTTACCAGCGTGCCGTCGGCCAGCAACAGGCCGGCGCCCGACGGGCCGCATTGGCAATGTGACTGGCCCAGCATGGCCAGCGGCCCGCCCGGCATGTTCAACGGCACGGCCCTCAGTTCCCCGTACTGCGCCGCTTCAACCGCCTCGGGATTGAGCAGTACGTGGCCGTCGGCATCCACCACATTGAGCAATCTGCCTTCTCGCTTCTTGACCCACAGCCTGCCCTCGCGCACTTCCATCGACCCGGCCTCGCGCAGCCAGGCGGGCGCCGTGGCGCCATTGAGCCAGACGCCCTTGGGCGTCAAGAGGCCGGCGGGCGTGCCGGTTTGATCGGAGAACAGCACGAAGCCGTCTTCGTCCCTGGCGGGTGACAACGCGGGGCCCAGCTTGATGGGGGCGGGCTGACCCGGAACCAGGGCCATGAGCGTCTCGCCGGAGGGGTAGACGATGGTGTCTTGGAAGCGCTGGGAGGCTTGCGCTTCGTCGGGCTTCATGGTCGTGACTAGCGTGCCCGTCGCGTCCAGCACGGCATAGCCTTTGCGGCGGTCCAGTTCGGCGCTCCAGAACGCACGGCCCACAGGCTGCATGCTGCCGTAGCCCTGGTCCAGTCCGCTTACCTTGCCGTCGGCGCCGATCAGCACGGCGCCATCGCGGCCGAAGGCCACGGCGGGTCTGCCGTCGCGTTGCGTCAGGATGTCTTCGTAGGTGGGTTCGACTACCCAGTTCCAATCGCCGTCCACCACGCCGTAACGGCGTTCGTCGTTGATCGCGATGTACAGCCCCTGGCCGTAGGCTTGCGTGATGGTGACGCCGGGCTTGGCGAAGCGGCGTTCGCCGTTGATGCCGCGGAATTCCTGTTTGTACTGCACGGCGGCCCGCGCCGGCACGCCGTCGGCCAGGAACAGGTCCTGGATGCCGGCGTCCAGCGGCTCGCCCACGGGTTCGCCCTGGCGGTCGATCAGTTGCTGGCGTCCGTCCAGCGTGGCGACCGCCAGGCCGATCTCGGCGTAGTCCTGGACGCTGTCATACCGCGGCGGCACCGCCATGCGGCCTCGCGTATCGATAAACCCCCATTTGCCTTTCCACTGCACGGCGGCCAGGCCGTGGCGGAAATCGCGCACATCTTCAAAGAGCGGGCGAATGGCCAGTCGGCCGTTCTGGTCCAGAAAGCCCCAGGCATGACGACGCAGCGACTGGTCCATGGGAACGCGGTTGATGTTCTCCAGGGCCGAGGGCAGCAGTACGGCGGCGCGCCCGTCAGACAGGGCGCGGATGCAGCCGTTGGCGTAGGGACTGACGCCGGCGATGTCGTCGGCGTAGGCGTCGGAGCGGTAGCTGTCTTCGTCCAGGCAATACATGTGGCCGGTCTGCGCATGCGCGGACAGGGAGGCGCCCAGCGCGGCAATGGCGCAGGCGAGTCGGGTGGTGCGGATCACGCGTGACGTCATGGTTATTCTGCTTTGGCGTTGTCGAGGGCGGGGGGCGGCGGGTCCGTGGCTTCAAGGCAGGTCAGCGCTTCGGGGGGCCAGGTCTGCTTTTCCTCCGCGTCGAAGATCACCACCTTGTCGCACAGCACGCCGAACGTGGCGGCCGCCTTGCCGCGCGTATCGATGAATTCCACCAGCCCGTCGCGGCGGACCATGGCGCGCCCGTCCTGGAAATCACCGGCCCACGTGAACGCGGGCGGGATCGCATAGCGCCCGGTAAGGTCGATATAGCCGTACAGCTTGCCGGTGCGTTCCAGCCGCCGTGCGCGCGCCAGGCCGTCTTTCATCGGGCCCAGTTCGCTGAAATGCGTGCCCACGACGCGCTTGCCGTCCGCGTTCACGAAGCCCTGCTTGCCGCCGCCGTCGCTGTAGGGCACCACGCCTTCGTTGGCGCGGCTGTACTCCACGGAATAACGGCCCGCAAAGCGCGTGATTTCGCGGCCCTGCAGGTCGGTCATGATGGCGCTGGATTCCGAATCGTCCGAGAACAGCAGGCGTTGCATCGATGCCAACGGGATGCCGTCGCCGCGCTTTTCCAGCACCGTCTTGCCGCTTTGGTCGATCACGCGGTAGCCCGTTGCCAGGTTGACGCGCGCCAGGCCTTCGGGCTGCACGAAGAACGGATTGAATTCGCCATACAAGGCGGGAATCGCCATGTTGCCGCGGGCATCGATCGCGCCCTCCCGTTCGTCATGGCGCACGATGATCCAGTCGCCGTATTGCTCTTTGCTCTCGGGCTTGCCGTCCGACAGGCGGGTGGCGTGGCCTTGCGCGTCGAACAGCACGGCGCTGCCGTCGGCCACTTCGCCGATATAGCGTCCGTCCTTGATCTTGGCGGGTTTGCCGTAGATGGTGTCGCTGGCCTTGCCCGTGCGCAGGTTGACCATTCGGTATGGGCTGTCCGAGTAACGGTTGGCGCTGGCCTTGGCCTCGGGGTCGTCCACCAGCGTGATGCCGTTGCCCAGGTAATCCATCCTGTAGGCGCTTTCGTGCGTGGGACGCACGATCCATTGGCCTTCGCGGTTGACGATGCCCCAGCGGCCGTCAGCCTGGACGCGGGCCCAATCGTCTTCGAATTCCTCGATCTGTTCGTAATCCGGTTTCAGCGCCGGCGCGCCCAGGCGGATGTTCCAGAGGCCCCAGCGGCGCGCGCGGTTTTCATCAGGCGCGCGGTAGAACAGCAGTTCGCCGTCCAGCCGGCCGGAGTCGGCCGCGACGGCTTCGGGGATCGGCACGGTCTTGCCGCGCGCATCGATCAAGATGGCATCGTCGCGCTGCATCCCCGGCTTGCGGGCCCACGTGTAGGGGCCGCTGAAGTTGCGGATACCGCTGAACTGGGGCCGCACGGCCCAATTTCCCTTGCCGTCGATGGCGCCGAATTTGCCGCCGGTGGTCCGCACGATTAGCGGCATCGTCACGTTGTAGCTTTCGATGGCATCCCATTCCGGATTCGAGACGATTTTGCCGTCGGCCGTCAGGATGGACGGCGGTTGCTGGTAGTCCCCGGTGCGCAGCAACGCCAACGGCATGCCCGTTGCCGCCTGCCCGCGCAACGCCGACTTGCCGGGCGAGAAGGCGCTGATCTGCAACTCGGCCAATTGCGCGGTCGTGGCGGCATCAAGCAGCGGCTTGCCGTCCGGGCCGTAGACCTGGACCAGGACTTCAGGGCCTGCGGGCGCCATGGACGTCGTCTGATCGTCGTCTTCGACCAAGAGTGGCGACACGGTCGCGTCGGCGGCGGCCACAGAGGCCACGTCTGCCACGGAGGCGGATTCTGCGGCGGCGGTGGCATCAGGAGCCGGCGTCGCGACGTCCGTCATGACGGTCGCGGCGGCATCGGCGACCGGCTCCGCGGTGGGGGCATTGCCGGCGGCGTCGGCTGCTTCGGCAACGGTCGCGGCGTCGGCGGCCTCGGCTTCTTCCGGGGCGGCTTCTTTCACGGCGTCCGACAGGCCCGTCGCATGGGTATCGGACTGCGCGGCATCGCCCTCGGGCGTTGCCGCCGGCGCGGCCGAGGCGCCGTAGACCCAGGCGCGCCCCTGATTGATCTCGACGCGGCCATCGCGCAACGCCAATTTCTCAATCTTCCCGCCCGGGCTGATCAGCAGCGTCAAGGTCGTATCGGGCAGATAGCGCCAGCCATCCCGTTCCTGCAGACCCACATAGGGCTGCGAGAAGGTGTGCAGGGTCTTGAACTTGCCGTCCAGCAAGGCCGCTTTGCCGTTTTCGGGCTTGACCAGCCACAGCCCGGACGCCACCCACTGCACGCGTTCGTACCGCGCCGTCGACAGCGAGTTGCCGCGCGCATCGACAAATTCCCATCGATTGTCGCGGCGCACGGCCAGCACGTCGCCGTCGCGCATCGGCGCTTCCTGCGAACGCAGGACGTCCGGCGGCACCGCCCAACGGCCGTTGTCGTCCAGCAGGCCCCACCAGCCGTTGTAGCGGGTTTCGCGCAACTGGGCGGGCAGATAGCCATCCGTCGGGGCGCCAAGCGTCATCACCCCGGGCGGCAAGGTCGCGGCCTTGCCCGTGGCGATATTGAACAGGCGCGGCGGCGTGGGCACTTCCATCGACGCCAGCTTCTGACCCGGCTGGAAACCCCAGGTGCGCGTGCCCAGTTCGAAGGCCTTGACGACCTTGCCCTGACGGTCGATCAGCACATCGCGATCGTCCTCTTCGGCCAAGGCGGTGCCTTCGGCGTTAAAACCCGAGGCCATGCCGAAGCGCGGCTTGATGACCCACTGGCCCTTGGTGTCGATATAGCCCCAACGATCGCCCTGGCTGACTGCGGCCAGGCCGTTCTGGAATGGCTTGGCGTCAGAGTAGGCGGGGGCGATGGCCATGCGGCCTTGTTTGTCGATGTAGCCCCAGGTGCCGCTGTCGTCGGCGCGATTTCCGATCAGCACGGCCGCGAAACCTTCGCTGAAGGCCTGGTGGCAATAGGTGTCGGACCCCTGGCCGTAGTAGGTGGTGGTGCACCGGTCAATCCAGGAGTCGGCCTGCGCCGTGCCGGGGATGCCGGGCAAGGCAAACGCCAGGGCCAGCGTCAGGGGCTTGAACGCGGCCCTCATTCTGCGAGGGCGCGGGTCGAAGCCGCGGGTAGGAATACGCCAAGCCGGACGTGCCACATGTCAGGTGCCTGTCAAAATGATGCGAAGGCAGCACTGTAACCAGCAGTAGCAGTCAATGAAGCGACAAATGTAACGATAGAAAAGAAAACGTTAATACGGCGGGCTAGACGTGCCGCCCCAGAGCATGACCAGCGGGAAGTAGGGCCTACTTGTGTCAAAATGATGCGTCATTTCAGGGACCCATCAGGCGCATGACCGCCCCAGCCGCGCTATCCCCATCCGCCCTGCCGTCCACCCCCGGACACGATGCCTCGCATCGCGCCGAACTGGCCCGGTTGCTATACCGCCAATCCTACGGCGTGC
The DNA here is from genome assembly GCF_057799415.1 of Achromobacter sp. 18P8.1.1. NCBI lineage: Bacteria > Pseudomonadati > Pseudomonadota > Betaproteobacteria > Burkholderiales > Alcaligenaceae > Achromobacter > Achromobacter sp. 18P8.1.1. The sequence continues at coordinate 60,058 of NZ_JBYOKH010000003.1, forward strand.
TGTTCGCCAACTTTGCCATCGTGATCCCCGTCGCCTATGTGATGCGCGCCAGCGTGCCGCTCTGGCTGTTGGCCGCGTGGGCCGCCGCGTTGTACCTGCTCACCGCCTTGCGGGTGGTCGTGAACCGCCGGTTCCTGCGGCGCCAGGTCGCCTCCGCGGACGTGCCGCGCTGGGTGTCGGCGTTCTGCGTGCTGTCATGGCTGTCGGGCCTGTTCTGGGGGCTAGCCGGACTGGCCGCGGTGCTCTCGCACGACGACATGATGCTGGCGTTCGGGTGCGTGATGCTGGCCGGCATGTGCAGTGGCGCGGTGCCATCGCTGTCGGCCTACCCGCCAGCCTACGTGGGATCTGCGCTGGGCATGCTGGCGCCGTTCACCGTGGCCTGCCTGATCCAGGGCGACGCGCTGCATCTGGTCTACGCCGCTTTCGCGTTCTGCCTGCTGGGCGTGAACATGTATTTCAGCGCCATCACCTACCGCAGCCTGAAGACCACGGTGTCGCTGCGGTTCGAAAACCTGGGCCTGATCGGCGACCTGCAGCGCGAACGCGACCGCGTGGCTGCCGCCGACCAGGCCAAGACGCGCTTCCTGGCGGCCGCCGGGCACGACCTGCGTCAACCGGTCCATGCATTGAGCCTGTTCACCGACATCCTGGCCAGCCGCGCCCAGCAGGGCGACGCCAGCCCGAAAGACGTGTTGCACGTTGCGCAGCGCCAGCAAACCGTCCTGGCCAGCTTGAACCGTCTGTTGGACGGCTTGCTGGACGTGTCCCGCATGGACGCGCACCTGCTGCGCATCGAGCGCCGCCCCGTCAGCCTGGACGCGCTGTTCGACGAGATCCGGCAGGACTTCGAGCCGCAGGCGCAAGCGCAAGGGTTGCGCCTGTCTGTCCTGCCCACGCAGTTGGTGCTGGAGACCGATCCCACCCTGTTGCGCCGCATCCTGCATAACCTGCTGAGCAACGCGCTGTCGTACACGCCCCGAGGCGGCGTGCTGCTGTGCGCCCGCCCGCAGGCCGGCGGCGCGCTGATTCAGGTGTGGGACACCGGCGTGGGGATCGCGCCGGACGCGCAAGAGGCCGTCTTCAATGAGTTCACGCGCGTGGGCAACGCGCCCGCGGGGCAGGGCCTGGGATTGGGGTTGGGGCTGGCGATCGTGCGGCGGCTGACGGGGCTGCTGGGTTTTGACATCCAATTGCGGTCCACACCGGGCAAGGGATCGGTGTTTTCGGTCCGCGCGCCTGCGTCCGCGCGGTCCGGTCACATTCCTGCCGAGCATGCAGCGGACAAAAAATAATCAGTTGATGACCGGGCCCGGCTCTTCTGTAATGGACGCCAGGCGCCCTTGATCGCAAGGCGTCGCGCCCGACAGGAGAACCGCCATGCCGTCCCCGCTTGCCCCATCGTCCCCGGATGCCTCGCGGCTGTGGTTGCTGGTGCTTGCAGGCGGCATCGTCATGGGCATGGCCCTGGGCGTACGCCACGTGCAGGGCCTGTTTCTCTTGCCGGTATCGATGGACCGGGGCTGGAGCCGCGAAACCTTCGCCATGGCGATGGCCATCCAGAACCTGACCTGGGGCATCGCGCAACCCTTCACCGGCATGGTGGCCGACCGCTACGGGTCGGCCAAGGTCATCGTCGTAGGACTCGCGTTCTACGCGCTGGGTCTGGCCGGCATGGCCTACGCCGCGACGCCGGCGGCCTTCCTGCTGACGGCGGGCGTGTGCATCGGCATTGCGCTGTCCGGCACCGCGTTTGCGGTCATCTACGGCGCGCTGAGCCGCCTGGTGCCGCCCGAACGCCGCGGCTGGGCGCTGGGCGTGGCGGGCGCCGTGGGCGGGCTGGGCCAGTTCACCATGGTGCCGGCGGCGCAGTGGCTGATCGCAGGCTGGGGCTGGGTGAACGCCTTGCTGGTGTTCGCATTGCTGCTGGCGATTGTGCTGCCGTTGGCCCGGCCCTTGCGCGAACCGGCCCGTGCCGCGCACGATCCGGCGGCGCCGGATGCAGGCCTGTCGCTGCGGGCATCCATCCGCGAAGCCTTCGCGCAGCCCGGGTTCTGGTTGTTGAACCTGGGTTTTCTGGCTTGCGGTTTCCAACTGGCGTTCATCGGCACGCACCTGCCTGCCTACCTGATGGACAAGGGCCTGCGCGCGGCCGACGCCGTGGGGGCGTTGGCAATCATTGCGCTGACCAACGTCGCGGGTACGTATGTCTGCGGCATCCTGGGCGCGCGGCACCGCCGCAAGTACCTGCTGGCCGGCATCTATCTGGTGCGCACCGCCGCCATCGCGCTGTTCCTGTTGCTGCCGCTATCGACCTGGACCGTCTACGCGTTCGCGGCCGTCATGGGCTTCGTGTGGCTGGGCACCGTGCCGCTGACCAACGGGTTGATTGCGCAGGTCTTCGGCGTGCGCTACCTGACCACGCTGTTCGGCTTCGTGTTCTTCGGCCATCAGCTGGGTTCGTTCCTGGGCGTGTGGTTGGGCGGCATCGTGTTCGAAGCCACCCGGTCCTATGACCTGATCTGGATGGGGGCGATGGCGCTGGGCGTCCTGTCGGCCCTGCTGCACTGGCCGATAGACGACCGCGAGCTCACGCGGGCGTGTCCCGTCACCGCGCCCGGCTGAGGCTACAGGGCGCGGTGCTGCGTGCCCGCGCCCATGGTGATGTGCAACATGCGACAGGGCTCGATCACCTTGACGGTGTGCCACACGCCTTTCGGGATCACGTACGCGTCGCCGTCCAGCATCTTCACCGTCTGGATGCCCGTCGGCCATTCCAGGTGCAGCTCGGCCGCGCCTGACATCAGGCGCACGATCTCGTCGGCTTCGGGGTGCATCTCCCACTGCGGCCAATCCTTGGAGAAGGCGTATTCGGACACCAGCCAGCCGCGGCCGAAACGGTCCAGCTCATCGGGGGACTGGGACCAGAACGCGTCCCCGCCGTTGACGGTGGAAGCGGTGCCGGTGGCGTCCAGCAAGACGTAATGCGACGACAGATCGGTAGCCATGGTGCGCATCCTTATGTGGGGGGGCTTGTGTTGCGGGTTTGGGGCCATAGTAACGAGGCGGCCCGGATTTGGCCCGGGCTTTCGCGCCGGTTTCAGCGCGTCATCTTGAAGCGATATCATGTCGCCCATCAGCAACCACAACGGGAAAGGCGATGAGCCAGGGGTTCGATGGGGTCAGGCCCGCGTCCGAATCGTCCATCGAGATCGGCTTCTTCTATGACGGCAGGCACTGCGTTGAACGCATCCGGGTCAAGCCCACGGCCGCCAACCTGAAACGGGCCGCCGATCGCCGGGCGGCCATCCTGGAGGCCATCGCGCGCGGCGATTTCGACTACGACGCCGAATTCCCCAAGCGCAGCACGCCTCCGAAGCCACCACAAGGGTCCGCATGACAAGCAACACGCAGCTGATAGTCAATGATCTGACGCCGCAGGCTTTCTCGGCTTACGGCTGGATGCTGGGCAAGCCCATGCCGGACGGCAATGGCGTGCCGCTGTTCTCCAACCCGGCCACGGATTTCTGGCAGGAACACGTGTTCAACACGGGGGCGGGCGGCGACGCCGAATTGCTGTGGGTCAACTACCGCAGCCCATCCGTGGAAATCGCGAGCCTGGAAAAGCATCTATTGACGCAGCAGGCCATCGTGCCGCTGACTGGCCAGATCATCCAGGTGGTCGCCAAAAGCGCCGCCGACGGCAGCCCGGACCTGGCGACGCTGGCGGCTTTTCGCGTGCCGCAAGGCCAAGGCATCTGCATGCGGCCGGGTTGCTGGCACGCGACCCGCGTCGTCGATGGGGAAGTGACCTGCCTGATGTTGACGCGGCGATCCACCACGGTGGACCTGATCCAGCATCTGACCACCGACGCGCGAGCAACGGAAAGCGCTATCGTGGAGATCCCTTTGCAACGCCTGGAAGACCTGACCGAGGTGGCGCTGGAAGCGGCTACGCAATAACCCGCTTCACAGGCCCTGGGTAGAGGCCGCAGCGATCATTCCGCTTCGCTACACACCACGCCCAGGCGCTTGAACAGGGGCCATTTGTTGCGGTAGCCATCCGTCCAGCACATGGCGGTAAACGCCGACAGCGGTTCATCCACCGCATGCACCGTGACTTGCGCGGCCGCGGCGTCGTCCTTGGGGCAGAAGGGCTGGCCAGGCGTCGGGTACAGCGTCCCTTCCCAAACAGGGCTGCCGCAGTGTTCGCAGAAATTGCTCCACTGGCCGTTGCGGTCCGGGTTTTGGCGGACGGTGGGCGCCAGCGCCTGCAAGGTTCGCACGACCGGCGCCGACAGGATGCCAACTTGCGACAACAGCGCGGGCCCTTCGATGCGCTGCCATTGCTCCGGGCCGAACAGCCATTCGTGGAATGCCATGGGGTCCAGCCCGGTGCTGTCGCCGTCTTCGTCCAGCTCGATGTCGGCTTCCGTGCTTTCGTGATCGGGCGGCACCGCCAGCGCGAACACGGGTGTGGATTCGCCACACTGGGCGCAGCAGTGCGTGGCTTGCAGCACGTAGTACGACGATGCTCGCAGGTTTGCGCCTGATTCGCCGTCGCCACCCGTATTGCTATTCTGCGTATCCATGCCTGAAATGTTGTTCCTGTGCGAACCGGTCCTAGTTGTGGGGTACCGGTTCTTCTTCATCGCCGGGAAATATGCCAGAATCTGTCCCGGAATTTCTGCTTAGCCCGCGACGCTGCCGCCACCAGGGCGTTGCCAACATCCCCAACGTGTTGGAGCCAACCATGCGCGACCGCCAGAGTAGCACTGGATTTTCCACCGCCCTTCGCGGCGTGCCCGCCCGGTGGTTCATGGCGACGCTGCTGGCAGGCGGCTTGGCCGGCTGCAGCTTCACATCGCCGGACGAGGCCACGGGGTCGCAATCGGTCGGCATCCACGGCGTCACCGGGCAGCAGGCGCGCAGCATCGCCCGCGAGGCCTACCTGTACGGCACGCCCATGGTCGCCAGCTACCAGACCATGTACGCGTTCAGCATCGACAAGAACAACCCGCAGTACAAGGGGCCGTTCAACACGGTGAACAATATCGCGCGCGTCTTCACCCCCGAAGACACAGCCTTCGTCACGCCCAACTCCGATACGCCATACTCGTTCGCCATCCTGGACCTGCGCGCCGAACCGGTCGTGATTTCCGTGCCGCCGATGGAAAAGCGCCGGTACTTCGTCCTGCAGCTGATGGACCTGTACACGTACAACTTCGCCTACATCGGCAGCCGCAGCACGGGCAATGGCGGCGGGAATTTCCTGATCGCCGGCCCCCGTTGGACGGGCAAGGTGCCCCCCGGCATCACCAAGGTGATCAAGTCGGAAACCGAACTGGTGAACATGGTGGGCCGCACCCAGATGTTCAACCCGGCCGACCTCGAGAACGTCAAGCGCATCCAGGCCCGCTACAAGATCCAGCCCTTGTCGGCCTTCGCCAAGCGCCCGGCCCCACCCGCGCCGCCGGCCGTCGAGTGGATCCCGCCAGTGCCGCCCGGCGAGATGCGCACGTCGCTGGAGTTCTACAACCAGCTGGCCTTCCTGCTGCAGTTCGCGCCCACGCATCCCACCGAGAAATGGCTGCGCGAACGCTTCGCCAGCATCGGCTTGAAACCGGGCCAACCCTACAAGGCCGACGCCCTGAATCCCGCCTTGCGCCGCGCCTTGCAGGAAGGCATGCATACGGCGCAGAACGACATCGACAAGAACCGTGCCGCGCTCGGCGGCAAGACCGATACGCTGTTCGGCGACCGTAGCAAGCTGAAGAACGACTACCTGACGCGCGCCACCGGCACGCAAGTCGGCATCGGGGCCAACAGCCGCGAAGAGGCGCTGTATCCGGTCCTGGAAAAAGACAGCCGCGGCCAGGAACTGGACGGCAAGTACGCCTATACGCTGCGCTTCGCGCCGCGCAGCCTGCCGCCGGTCAACGCGTTCTGGTCCATGACCATGTATCGGCTGCCCGAACAGTTGCTGGCGCCCAATCCCATCAACCGCTACCTGATCAACTCGCCCATGCTGCCGTCCCTGAAGAAGGACGCCGATGGCGGGCTTACGCTCTATATCCAGGCGCAATCTCCCGGCAAGGCCAAGGAGTCCAACTGGCTGCCCGCGCCGGAAGGCCCGTTCATGGTGACGATGCGGTACTACTGGCCCAAGCCGGAACTGCTGGAAGGCAAGTGGGTGTCGCCGGAAATAGAGCGGGTGCCGCAATAGGCGCATCGGCGCGCACAGCCTAGAATCGGGCTCCGGAGGGCGGCGGGCGCAAATCCGGCCGCCTTTCCCATGGGGAGGAGTCACGGGCATGAAGCGCAACTTCAATATCCACGATCTGCGTATCTTCTATACGGTTGTCATGACCGGGTCGACCCGCCAGGCCGCGCAGGTGATGCACCTGACGCAGCCGGCGATCAGCCATGCGGTCTCGCGCCTGGAAAGCGCCACGGGCGTGCAGCTGTTCGACCGGTCGCACAAGACCTTGCGGCCCACCGAGGCGGGGCAGTACCTGTACACCGAAGCCAAGTTCGTGCTGGACGAGCTGGTGCGCATCGACGAAGCCCTGCACAGCATCGAGCAGTTCGGTGGCCGTGGCTTGCGTATCGCGTCGTCGCCGGCGTTGGCGCTGAGCTATGCGCCTGAGGCCGTCAAGCGCTACCTGGACGAACACGGCAAGCGGCCGTTCTCGGTCGACGTGGAATCGTCGGTGCAGGTAATCAGCGCGGTGGAGACCATGCGGGCAGACTTCGGCCTGGGTGCGGTCGGGCAAGACAGCCCGCGGCTGAACTTCACGCCTTTCCTGCGTACCGATGTCATGGCGATTGCGCACCGGGATCATCCGCTGGCCAAGCGTCGCGTGGTGGCCGTGGCGGATATCGCGCCGGACACCTTCGTCAAGCCGCTGTGGTCCGACTACGTGGTGGCGCAGGGCGACACCGGCGACACCACGCAGCTGGATTTCGCCATGCAGGCGCACATGACCCTGGTGCCGGGCACCGTGCGGGCGATGAAGGGGATCAGTCTGGTCAACGCGCTGTCGGCCTCCGATATCACGCTGGTCTACCCCGATCTGGTGGCGCTGCCGCTGGCGTCGCGGCAGTGGTTTGAATTCGTGCTGATCACCCGTAAGGATGCGCAGAACCAGGAACTGACCGGGCGGCTGCTGGGCGCGTTGCATGCTACCGCCCAGGCGCGCCGCACCGGCGTCTATGCGGACACGATCCAGCTGATCGGCTAGCGCGCCGCACTTTTGCCGCGCATCAGGCGGCCGGCGGTTGCCACGGCAGCGATTGCAGGTCGCCGTCGATGCTGATGGCCTGGCCGCTGACCATCGCGCCGTAAGGGCTGGCCAGGAACAGCGCCATGTTCGCGATATCGGCGGCACGCACGAACTGGCGCAGGCTGACGCCGGCCAGTTCCAGCTCGGTTTCTTCCTCGACCGTCAGGCCCATGTTGCGGGCGCGGGCGGCGATCACGCGGTCGATGCGCGGGCCCGCCACCAGCCCGGGCAGCAGCGCGTTCACCCGGATGCCATAGCCGCCCAGTTCCACCGCCAGCGACCGCGTCAGCCCGACTACGCCCCACTTGGACGCGGCATACGGCGTGCGCATGGGGATGCCCATGCGGCCGGCCACCGAACTGATGTTGATGATGGCCCCGCCGCCCGCCTGGCGCAGCGCGGGCACCGCGTGCCGCACGGTGTGGAATTGCGAGGCCAGGTTGATGTCCAGCGTCGCGCTCAGGTCATCGGGCTGGATGTCGGTGATGCCCGCCGTGGGGCCGGCGATGCCGGCGTTGTTGACCAGCACGTCCAGGCCGCCCAGATGCGCCAGGGCGCTCTCCATGTAGCGGTCGATGTCTTCGCGCCGCCTGACGTCGGCATGGCGGTTGGCGTGGCGGCTGGACGCAAGCGCGTTCTGGTCCACGTCGCACAGGTGGACGCGGGCGCCGCGGTCGGCAAAGGCGTCGGCCAGGGCCGCGCCGATGCCTGCCGCGCCGGCGGTGATGATGACGCGGCAGCCGCTCAGGTCCACCGGCAGGGCGGTAAGGTCTTGCTGGTTCATGTGGTTTTCCCGGGATGCGTTCGGATCAGGGTTTCATCAGGCGGCAGGTGGATTCCTGCGGCGATGTGTAGATCTGGTCGCCGGGAATCTGCGCGATCAGCTTGTAGTAGTCCCACGGCCCCTTGGATTCGGACGGTTTTTTCACCTGCATCAGGTACATGTCGTGCACCATCAGGCCGTCAGCGCGGATGTGCGCGTCCTTGGCGAAGAAGTCGTTCACGGGGTTGGCCTTCAGCCACTTCATGATCGTGTCGCCGTCGGTGGTGCCGGTGGCCTGCACCGCCTTCAGATAGGTGGTCGTCACGGAGTAGTCGCCCGCCTGCAGCATGGATGGCTTTTTCTTCATGCGTTCTTCAAAGCGCGCTGCCCACTTTCGCGACGCATCGTCCTGGTCCCAGTACCACGCCGTCGTCAGGTACATGTCTTGAGCCGCCGCCAGGCCAAGCGCGTGGATGTCGGTGATCAGCACCAGCAGGCCGGCGATCTTCATTTTGGGCGTCAGGCCGAATTCCGCTGCGGCCTTGACGGCGTTGCTGGTGTCGTTGGCTGAATTGGCCAGCCCCAGCACCGTCGCACCCGATGCCTGCGCCTGCAGGATGAACGACGAGAAGTCCGCCGAGTTCAACGGGTGCCGCACGCGGCCCTTCACCTGGCCGCCGTCGGCCTGCACGACCGCCGACGCGTCGCGCTCCAGCGCGTGGCCAAAGGCGTGGTCCACCGTCAGGAAGAACCAGTCCTTGTTGCCCTCCTTCAGCATCGCGCGGGCCGTGCCGCGCGACAGTGACACCGTGTCGTACACGTAATGCACCGTGTAGGGCGTGCATTGCGCATTGGTCAATTCGGAGGCCCCCGCGCTGACGACGAAGAAGGGCGTCTTCTTCTCTTCGGCCACCTTCGCCATCGCAAGCGCGGCCGCGGAGTTCGCGCCGGCGATCAGCATGTCGACGCCTTTCTGGTCCAGCCATTCCCGGGCGCGGGACGAGGCGATGTCGGCGCGGTTCTGGTGGTCGGCCACCAGCACCTCGATCTTCTTGCCCGCCACGGCGCCGCCCATGTCCGCCACCGCCATCTTGATGGCCTCGGCGCCGCCGGGGCCGTCGGCGTCCGCGGACAAGCCCGACATGTCGGTGATGAAGCCGATGCGGATCACGCCGTCATCGGCGCTGGCCGCGCCGCCCAGGCTCAGCAATACGGCGGCCACGGCCGCATTCAAGGTCTTTTTCATGAGGTCTCCCCGCGAGGGTTTTGGTGTGGTTCCGGTGACGCGTCAGAACGCGACGTTGTCCCGGCCTTTGAGCTGCAGGATGTCGCGCGCGTCGTCAGGCGTAGCGATGGTGAGCGACAGGTCTTCCAGAATGCGGCGGATGCGCCGCACCTGGTCGGCGTTCGAATGCGCCAGTTCGCCCGGCCCATCCCACAGCGAATCTTCCAGGCCCACGCGCACGTAACCGCCCATCGTGGCGGCCTGGGTGGCCAGCGGCGTCTGTTTGCGTCCGGCGGCCAGCACCGACCACCGGTAGTCGTCGCCGAACAGGCGGTCGGCCGTGCGGCGCATCATCATCACGTCTTCGGGGTGCGTGCCGATGCCGCCGCGGATGCCGAAGACGGACTGGATCAGGAAGGGCGGCTTCAGCAGGCCCTTGTCCACGAAGTGCGCGGCCGTGTACAGATGCCCGATGTCGTAGCACTCGATCTCGAAACGCGTGCCGTTGTCGTTGCAGGACCTGAGGATGTGCTCGATGTCCTTGAACGTGTTCTTGAAAATCAGGTCGTTGCTGCCTTCCAGATACGGGCGTTCCCAGTCGTGCTTGAATTCCTTGAAGCGTTCCAGCAATTCATACATGCCGAAGTTCATCGACCCCATGTTCAACGACGCCACTTCGGGCTTGAACGTGGTGGCGGGCAGCATGCGTTCGCTGACCGGCAGCACGGGCGAACCGCCGGTGGTGATGTTGATGACCACATCGCTGGCCGCCTTGATGCGCGGCAGGAACTGCGCGTACAGCGCGGGGTCCTGCGTGGGCCGGCCGGTCTGGGGATCGCGCGCATGCAGATGCACGATTGCCGCGCCGGCCTCGGCGGCTTCCAGCGCCGACTGCGCGATCTGGTCGGGCGTCACCGGCAGGTACGGCGACATCGACGGCGTGTGCACCGAGCCGGTAATGGCGCAGGTGATGATCACATTGTTTTTGCGTTTCTTCATGGGCCTTGGACGATTCGTGTTTTCTTATGGGCCCCGGCTGTCTCCTCCGGGTGCGGCCCATTCTGTCGCACGGTCCTGGCCTTGTCACCTGAACAGAAATTATCAACTGATAGGCTTTACGGTGCTGCGGCGCAACGAGGATGCGCCGGGCTGGCGCGGCCCGATAAAAAGCCGCCGCCCAGGGCGGGCGGCGGCCGTAATCGAAAACGCACTCAGGTCTGATCTTTGGTCGGCGACTTGGGGCCGTTCGTCTTGACGGATTCGATGCCTTTGTCTCGCGCCTGGGCCGTCGAATACATTTCGCTGCGCCCGACCGATTCGCCGTTCGCCGCCACCAGCGTGAAGTAGTGCGAGCCGTCTTTTGCCGTCTTGCGCATGTAGCGCGCCTCGTCGGCGGAATATTTCTGCACCGCGGCAATGCCGCCTTCGGCCGAGGCCTTGGTCGTGTATTGCTCGCTGGTCAGGATCACCTCGTGATTACCCGCGTGCAGATTGAACATGAACTGCGTCCCGCTGCGCTTCAGTACAAAGTAACCGCTCATCGTCGTCTCCGTTCTTGTTGAAGGGGTAACGCTTGGGCAACTTGCAACACGCCGGGTGGCGTCTGCCGAGAATACTTGATGCGGGCGACTTTGGAACAGCAGGCTGAAATACAATCGGGCGCTATGTCCGACCGCCCGCTTCCTTCCCCGTCTTCCCCTCAAACGCCCCGCAGCGGATACGTCCTGGCGGTGGACCTGGGCGGTACGCGCTTTCGCGCGGCGCTGGTGGATGAATGCGGCGGCATTGCCCATTCCTGCGCCATCGATAGCCCCGCAGGCGCCGGGCCGCATCCGGGTTGGGACGACATCGACGCCGATGCCTGGTGGCGCGGCCTGCAATCCCTGTCCGACACCTTGGCCACCCAGGCCGGCGCTGCCTTCGACGCCGTGCAGGCGATCGCCATCTGCGGCATCACGCGCACCCAGGTCTTCGTCGACGCGCAAGGCGCCGCCATTCGCCCTGCCATCACCTGGCGCGACACACGCACTGCCGCGGATGTGGCCGAATGGCTGGCGGCCATGCCGTCCGGCCATCCCGAAAACCAGCAGATCAATGCCTTCCACCCTTGGGCGCGGCTGGCGTGGCTGCTGCGCGCCGAGCCGCAGCATGCGGCGCGGGTGCGGGTCGTGCTGGAACCCAAGGACTACCTGAATTTTCGCCTGACGGGCACGGCGGCCAGCGATACCGTGTCGATGGCGCGTCTGGCTGCTGCTGCCCGGGGGCACGCGGCCGGGCCTGATCTGCTGACGGCCCTGGGCGCCGATCCCGCCTGGGTGCCCCCCTTGCTGAGCCCCCTGGATATTGTCGGGCCCGTGCAAGCCGGCCTGCCGGGCACTCTGGCCCGTTTGGCGGGCCGCAGCGTCGTCGCCTGCGCGAACGACACCTGGGCTGCGGTGGCCGGCCTGGGCGCGCTGCGCTCGGGCTACGCCTACAACATATCGGGCACCACCGAAGTCTTTGGCGCGGTGGGCGCCGAGCCCGTGCAGGCCCAGGGCCTGATGACCGTGGACTGGGGCAGCGGCCACCACCAGATCGGCGGCCCAGGCCAGAACGGCGCGGACACGGTAGCCTGGCTGTTGCCGCTGCTGGGCCGCCTGGGCGCCGAGGGCATGGCGGGCGTGGGCACCGCCATGGACGCTTTGTTGAATGCGCCGCGCGACCCGCAACCCGCCTTGTTCCTGCCGTACCTGCAGGGCGAGCGCGTCCCGTACTGGGACCCGCACCTGCGCGGGGCATTCCTTGGCCTGAACCGGCGGCATGGCGCAGGCGACCTGGCGTGGGCCGTGCTGGAGGGCGTGGCCTTCCTGAACCGCACCGTCCTGGAGCGCGCCGAGGCCGCCCTGGGCGCGCCGGTGGGGGAAATTCGCTTTGGCGGCGGCGCCGCGTCCAGCCCGCAGTGGTGCCAGGTCAAGGCCGACATCTGCGAACGCGCTGTCGTCGTCGGCCAAGCGGAACAACCCGGTGTCGTCGGTGCGGCCGTAGCTGGCTGGACGGCGCTGGGCCGCTACGGCAGCTTCGCGCAGGCGCAGGACGCGCTGGTCCGCACGGCGCACCGCTACGAACCCCAGGCTGACCGCAGCGCCGCTTACCGCCAGCTGTACGCCCAGTTCCGCGCGGCGGAAGCAGCGCTGACGCCGGTGTCGCACGCGCTGGCCGGGATGCGGTTGCCGTAAAAACCCTAGGTGCGCTTGCGCCGCCTGGCAGCCCCTTGCGGCACCGTCGGGGTATAAACTCCTACGCCATCAGGGCGCGAACGCCCGGCAGGCGGTGGATAACCCTTGCACTACAACGAATACCAACGCAGCAAGGGTTGAGTCGATGCGCGGCATCCTGGAAAAGTACGGCACGGCAATCGCGGGATTGGTCCTGGTGGGCTTCTTCGCAATCGCCGCCCCGAATTTCGCGGCACCGAACAATCTGTTGAACATCGCCAAGGAAACCAGCTTCCTGGCCATCATTGCCATCGGCTTCACGCTGGCGCTGGTGACCGCCGAACTGGACCTGTCAGTGGCCGACGTCGCCAGTCTGGCGGCCGTCGTCACCGGCGCCCTGGTGCACACGGGGCAGCCGGTGTTGATCGCCATCGCGGCGGGCCTGGGCGTTGGCCTGCTTTGCGGCCTGGTCAACGGCATCGCCGTCACCCGCCTGCGCGTCCCGTCCTTGATCGCCACCCTAGGCATGGCCGCCATGGCACGCGGCTTCGCCTTCATGCTGACCGACGGCGTGTCCTACGTCGGCCGCTGGCCCGCCACCTTCACGGACCTGGCTCGCGCCAAGCCCTTTGGCATTCCCGCCTTGGTGCTGTGGATGCTGGGCGCGGTGCTGGTCGCCTACTTCCTGATCAAATGGACCCGCACCGGCGCCCGCATGACCGCCACCGGCGAAGCCGGGGAATCCGCGCGGCTGGCCGGCATCAACATCCGCGCCATGAAAAGCATCGGCCTGGCTCTGTCCGGCCTGTGCGCAGGGCTGGCCGCCGTGTTGCTGACATCCAGCCTGTCGTCCGCCGCGCCCAACATGGCCGGCGACTACTTCCTGTACGCGATCGCCGCCGTCTTGCTGGGCATGACCATGTTCAACCCCGGCCACGCCAACATCCCTGGCACGCTCGTCGCTGCGCTGATCCTGAAGGTGCTGGGCAACGGTCTGGTTCTGATGGGCGCGCCGTACTACGTGCAGGACATCGTGCTGGGTTTCATCATGATCGCGTCCGTCGCGGTGTCATCGGCCGTCCTGAAGAAAGCGGCCTTCAAATTCTGATCCGAAGGGGAAACCACCATGACCAAAACCTTGAAGCGCACGCTGCTTGCCAGCGCATTCGCCCTGCAATCGCTGGTGGCCAGCGCTGCCTACGCCTTTGACGTCGGCATCGTCGCCTTTCAGATGTCGTCCGAAACGCACGCCCGCGTCGCCAACGCCGCGGCCGAAGCCGCCCGCGCCAAAGGCTGGACCGTTACCCAACTGAACGCCGAAGGCTCGCTGCCCAAACTGGCCGAACAACTGGACACCCTGGTCAACAAAAAGGTCGACGCCATCGTCGTCGCCATGGGCAAACCCGTGGAAACCGACGCCCAGCTGCAAGCCGCCAAAGAGAAGGGCATCCCCGTCGTGGGCGTGATGTCCGGCGCCAGCCCGCACATGCTGTTCGACGTCGAAGTCAATGAATACGCCACCGGCGCGCAGTCGGTGCTGTATCTGCTGGGCAAGATGGGCTACCAGGGCAACATCCTGTCCGCCCGCTTCGACGGCAACTCCGGCACCCGCATCCGCGGCAAGATGCTGGACGCCGTCCTGACGGAAAACACCGCCGTCAAAGACCTGGCCAAGTTCAGCATGGCCCGCACGCAAAGCTGGCGCGACGACGTACGCAACGGCATGCAGGCCCTGTTCCTGCGCCATCAAGGCCAGTTCAAGGGCGTCTGGGCCTCGTTTGACGGCCAGGCCTACGTCATCGACGACCTGCTGCAATCCCAGGGCATGAAGAAAGGCGACATCACCTTGGTGTCGGTCGACGGCGGCCCGGAAACCTACCGCCGCATCGCCGACCCCAACAGCCTGATCACCGCCACCATGATGATCCCGTTCGAACAGCTGGGCGCAAGCGCCATCGACTCCATCGATCGCATCGTGGTGAAGAAGGAGCCCAAAGAGACCGTCGCCGCCGGCCCGTACCTGTTCATGGATTCGGTGCTGGTCGACGCCACCAACGTCCAGAAATTCCTGCAACCCGCCGCCAAGTAATTGCCGTGACCGCCCTGACCACCATGACCGCCGCGCTGTCGCTACGCCAGATCCGCAAGTCCTATGGGGCGGTCGAGGCCCTGAAGGGCGTCGATCTGGACGTGCCCGAAGGCCGCGTCATGGCCATCTGCGGCGACAACGGCGCAGGCAAGTCCACGCTGATCCGCATCATCTCCGGCGCGCAAGAACCCACGGGCGGCGAGCTGAGCCTGAACGGCCAGAAGGTCGTATTCGGATCCCCTCACGACGCGCTGGTGCAAGGCATCGCGACGATCTATCAGGACCTGGCCCTGGCGCCGCGCTTGTCCATCTGGGAAAACGTCTTCATGGGCGCCGAACTGGTGCGCCGGGTGGGGCCATTCAGCGTCCTGGACAAGCGCCGCATGGCCCGGGACGCACGCGGCTACCTGCAACGCCTGTCCGTGCCCATTGAAGACATGGACCGCCCGGTCGAACGCATGTCCGGCGGCCAACGCCAGGCCGTCGCCATCGCACGCGCGCTGCGCTGGGACGCGCGCGTCGTCATCATGGATGAACCCACCGCGGCATTGGGCGTCAAGGAAACGGCGCTGGTGCTGAACCTGGTGCGCAAGCTGCGCGAGGAAGGGCGCACCGTCATCCTCATCAGCCACAACATGGCCGACGTGGTGGCGCTGGCGGACCGCGTGGCGATCCTGAAGAGCGGCGTGAAGGTCATCGAACGCGACGTGGCCGGGCTGAATGCAGATGCCCTGGCGCACATGGTGATGACGGGGAAGGAATGAGGGACGCGCCAGCGGGTTGTTGACTCGCGCGATCGGCGGCACACCAAACATGTAGGATGGGTGTAGCGCGAGAAATCGGCCCCAAGCACATCAATGCCAAACGCGCGCAACCCATCAAGCCGCGCCGGCGTCATGGCTGAAACGCCTAAGTATGGCAACGCTGCCTGATGGGTTACGCGCGATGTGCGCTGGTACGGGTGGCTGGATTCTCTCGCGCTACACCCATCCTACGACTGCGAATCCGCACAAAAAAAGGCCGCCGCCGGGTTTCCCCTGGCGGCGGCCTTTTTGCATGCAGCAGCGGGACTTAGTCCTTGCGGCTGGTCACTTCAACCAGGTGATAACCGAACTGGGTCTTCACCGGGCCCTGGACCACGCCAACCGGGGCGCTGAACACGACGGTATCGAATTCCTTGACCATCTGGCCCGGGCCGAACGTGCCCAGGTTGCCACCGTCACGGCTCGACGGGCAGCTGGAGTTTTCCTTGGCGACCTGAGCGAAATCTGCGCCGTTTTCAATGGCGGTCTTGAGTTCGTTGCACTTGGCTTCGGTGGAAACGAGGATGTGACGGGCGGAGGCTTGTGCCATGAGGGCTCCTTGCGGGGAATGATTGGGGGAGGGGAGAGTAACGCATTCGGCGTTGCTCGCTACCCTGCAATCATAAACGGGGAATCCGGCCTCTCTGGGCGGGTCGCTGCCTGTTGCCAGTGTTTCTGCCTGATACGGGTAGACCGAGTCTCCCTGGCGTTGCGCCATCATTAGTCAATGATTAACATGCAGTCATTGACTAATGGAGGCTTTCATGGCGACCATGACGATCCGCAACATCGATGACCAGCTCAAGGCCCGGCTCCGGGTGCAGGCGGCGCAGCACGGGCGTTCGATGGAAGACGAGGCCCGCGACATTCTCCGCGCCGCTCTGTCCTCTGAGCCTCCCCGTGGCCTTTCGCTCGTAGGGGCGATCCGGGCGCGTGTCGCGCCGTTGGGAGGGCTTGAGCTGGATCTTCCAGCGCGCGAACCCCTACGCACGCCTCCGGAGCTGGGCGCATGATCCTGCTGGATACGAACGTCATTTCGGAGATTCTTCGGCCAGAGCCCGATCCCCGTGTGGTCGACTGGCTTGAGACGCAGCCGCGAACGGCGTTGTTTACGACGACGATCACCCGTGGCGAATTGCTCTGCGGAGTCAGGTTGCTGCCTGAGGGACAGCGCCGGGATGCGCTTCTGCGAGCGGTGCTGGCGATCTTTGCGTCAGATCTGGCGGGGCAGGTTCTCAACTTTGATGGTGAGGCCGCAGATGCGTATGCAGAGATCGCTGCCGAGCGCCGAGCGATGGGCAAGCCGGTTAGCCAGTTTGATGCGATGATCGCTGGGATTGCTCGATCGCGGGGGGCAAGCCTGGCGACACGTAACGTCAAGAATTTTGCCGACTGCGGCATCAACGTGATAGATCCTTGGCGCTATTGACTGCAGATTCCGCAGTGCCCGCCGCCGTCGCTTGATTAATCCGCCAGCCACGGCTTGAAGGGCTCCAAATCCAACCCGCTAGGCACATACCAGACCTTCCTGGTCTTATCCCACTGTGCCCCCAGTGCCTTCACCACGTCCTTGTTCTCATAGGCGACGCGAAGATCCCGGTGACCCACCGCCTGCGCAGGCGCGGCCATGTTGCGGCGTAGCGCGGTGTCCGCGCGCTTCTGAATCGCCGCCAGCTGCATCCGGTCAACGAACACGCTCCGCCGCGCCGCTTCTTCCGACGAAACCAGCGTCAGGCGCGCTTTCGTCCGTGTCGCCGCGACATAGAACAGATTCTCTTCTTCCCCCAATTCCTGCAGCGGATTCGGAAACTCGCCCGCGTCCAGGAACGGCAGGACGACATGGTCGAATTCCTTGCCCTTCACATTCATGATGCAGTCCATCAACACCGCGTTCTTCCCAGGCCGGGCGCCAACGAACGCTTCCGCCGCGCCAATCCATTCGGAAAACTGATTCAGCGTCTTTCCCGAGTTTCGTGCCGAGGTGAGGAATCCGCTGACGGACTTGGTGACGACCGAGGCTTCATAGGGGTGCACATACAGGCGCTTGGCCAATTTATCCATGTCCATGATGTCGCAGACTTTCTCCAGCGCCGTGTGGGCAGGCGAGTCCACGGACAGGCCGCGCAGGAATGACACGGCATCCGCAATGCGGGTGCGGGCGGAGACGCTGCCTACGCGTTGAATCTGGCCATCGAAAAAGTGCTTCAACGCCGACGGTTCTTTGGCCAGGGTGGATTTGGCCTCGCTTAGCTCTTCCGGGGTCAGCGGAACCTCTGCAAAGGTCGCCAGCGCTTCCACGATGGCCTCTCGCGTAGTCGGCGACGCAACGTGGTGGAAGTCGTCCAGCGCAATGGCGATCATGCCGCGCAGGAACAGAATCTCTTCGCGCAGCAGGTAGCTGTTCATCGTCAGCGTGCGGTATTGCAGGCCGGCGTTCATCAGCGCGTTTTCTATTTCGATGGACTGGTGGGCGTCGCGGAACAGGATGCAGCAGTTTTCCAGTTTCTTGCCGTCCTGCTTCCATTGAATAACCGCTTTGACGACTTCGGCGCCGCACGCGCCGGGCGTGTTGGCGTAGGTCAGTTCGTGGATATCCGTGCGCACCGGAAGATTTGAATCGACGGGCTTGTGCTTGAACGCTTCCATCGCGTAGGCCAGATGCGGCCCGTGGCGGTACGTCATCGTCAACGGGAAGCTGGCGCAGTCGGGGAAGCTGGAGGCGATGCGATATTGCAGAAACGCTTCGTCTGCGCCCAGGTGCGAATAAATGACTTGGTCCTTGTCGCCCACGCCGACGAAATAGGTGGTGTCCAGGCTGACCAGGGCTTCAACAATGCAGAACGAGGCTTCGTTCATGTCATGCAATTCATCGCACACCACCAGCTTATAGCGGGGCAGGTCGTGGCGGGCATCGGGGCTGGACCGCAGCAGGCGCGCCAGGTCATAGGTGGCATCGAAAAAGCCGCGGGCGTCCACATAACCGAACACGTCAACGCGTTGCTTCTCGTATTCGATGGCCCACAGATAATCCGTCAGCGGCAGCCCCAACGTCTCTGCCGCATATTCGGGATCGTCGTCGCCGTCTGGCGCCAGCATCATCGTGGCTTTCAGCTTCAGCAAGTTGTCCAGGAACTGGCTGACGGCGGTGTTGTGGGTGCGGATATCCAGGATGTCCGCGTACTGCGGGTGGTTATGGGCCACGTTGTCCAGCACGGACAGCGCATAGCTTTGCTGTTCGCGCGTGGAGGGCAGCCGTTCCGGCTTGGCGTCCTCGATGCGGGACAGGACCTGCTGGGAAAACGTTTCAACCGTTTGGACGGGAATCCGCTTGGCGGTGTTGTAGGCGATGCCTACTTCCACCAAACGCGCCTGCAGGACTTGCCGGGCTTCGTCGGTGAAGGTCAGGGCCAGAATGTCTTCGGGCGCCAATCCCCTGGCAAGCGACTCCCCGATGCGCAGGGCGAGCGTAGTGGTCTTGGCGGCCCCCGCGTTGGCGATCACAAGGCTTGTGCGATTGCGCGAAGCCTGGATCTTTTTCTGTTCTTCGGTGGGAACAAATCCTGCAGGGAAGAACTGGGTGGAAGGGGAGCTTGTCGTCATCGGGGCGGTAAAGGCGCGAGCAGAAATGTCGCTGGAGTCAGCCGCCAGTGTAACGATTCCGAAAACGGCTCCGCCCAATGCAAGCGGCCGGCGGGTGCGCGGGGCACCTGCCGGCCGTTCAGGCTGAAATCCTGCCGCTTAGCGCACCGGCCAGCCGTACATCAGGCCGCCATCACGATAAGACGCGTTCAAGCCGCGCGGCAGCTTCAGGGGGCTGCTGGGGCCCAGGTTCTTTTCGAAGCTTTCGCCGTAGTTGCCGATGTGCTTGATGATGTTGTATGCCCACTTGTCATCCACCCCCAGGTTCTTGCCCATGCCCGGGGTCACGCCCAGCAGGCGCTGCACGTTGGGGTTGGTGCTTTTCAGCATCTCGTCCACGTTCTTCGACGTGATGCCGTACTCTTCCGCTTCCAGCATGGCGAACATGGTCCAGCGGACCACGTTGAACCATTGCTCGTCGCCCTGGCGCACCATGGGGCCCAGCGGTTCCTTCGAGAAGTTCTCCGGAAGGATGTCGTACTTTTCCGGGTTCTCCAGGTTGGTGCGGGCCGCGGCCAGCTGGGACTTGTCGCCGGTGAACGCGTCGCAGCGTCCCACCGCGAAGGCGCGGATGATCTCGTCCAGGCGTTCGACGACAACCGGCTTGAATACGATGTTCTGCGAGCGGAACCAGTCGGACAGGTTCAACTCGGTGGTCGTGCCCGGCTGCACGCATACCGTCGCGCCGTCCAGTTCCTTGGCGCTTTTCACGTTCAGGGACTTGTTCACCATGATGCCCTGGCTGTCGTAGTAATTCACGCCGACGCCGATCAGGCCCAGGGTGGTGTCGCGCGTCAACGACAGGGTCGTGTTGCGCGGCAGGACGTCCACTTCACCGGACTGCAGCGCGGTGAAACGTTGCACGGCGCTGACCGCCATGATCTTGGATTTGGAAGCATCGCCAAACATGGTGATGGCAAGCGCGCGGCACAGGTCGACGTCCAGGCCGATCCAACCGCCCTTGCTGTCGTTCACGGAGAAGCCCGCGACGCCGGTGGAGACGCCGCATTGGACGAAGCCCTTGTTCTTCACGCTGTCGAAAGTCACGCCGGCGTTGGCAGCGGCCCAGGACGAGAGGAATAAGGCGGTGCCTGCCGCAACATGTTTGAGTGCTTTCATGGTGTCTCCGCGCTGAATGCGCATGGTATTCGTCCGCCGGTGGGCGGATGTGCGCGGAATGGTAGCTACGGGGTCGAAACGGGAATATCAGGGAATTCCCGTTAAATCCACTAAGCGGAATTTGCGTCGCAATAACGGCATTCGGCTTCACCGCTTTTACCGGTCGCGGGCTTCCCATCTTGCAGGTCGGTGTGCACGCCATGAAAGCACTCATGCGACAGCCATTGGCTCAGCCGATCGTAGCTTTCCATATTGCTGCGCCAGTTGGGCGCGCACAGGTAGTAGCCAAGGGGACTCTCAAACGTGCGGTCGAAGATGTCGACCAGTTGTCCGGTCGCCAGCTCTTTTTCGATCAGGCAGTGCGGCATCAGCGCGACGCCAAAGCCCGACGAGGCCGCCTGGATAATCATCGAAAACAGATTGAACCCGGGCCCGAATCGTGCGCGGTCATAATCGCCGATATACGTTGAAAACCAGTATTCCCAAGAGAGGGGAATTTCAATGTGCTGCAGCAGCGTGCATCGCTTGATGTCTTCCAGGCTGCTTATCGGATGCTGTTCCAGATATTCCGGTGAGCAGACCAGCCGCGTTTCCCGGCCGGTCAGGTACATGGCGTCCCCGTCATGCCAATCCCCATAGCCATATTGGATTGACGCATCGAAATCCAGTTCGGTGCTTTTGTAATCGGCCACGCTGTAGCGGACGAAATTGATGGAGATGTCCGGGTTGACGTCCCGGAACGTCTTTAACCGGGGAAACAGCCATTGCGCCGCGAAGGTGGGCGCGGCCGATACGTTCAGCGATTTGGCGGACTGCTGCGTGGCCATGACCTGCGACGTGGCGCTTTCCAGCGTGTGCAGCGCGGGCCGGATCAGGCTCAGGTAGGTGGCGCCCATGCGGGTCAGTTGCAGGCCGTTGGTGGCGCGGATGAACAGCGCGTGCCCCAGGTAGCTTTCCAGCGTGGCGATGTGCCGGCTGATGGCGCTTTGCGTGACGAACAACTCTTTGCCCGCCTTCGAAAACGACAGATGACGGGCCGCCGCGGTGAACGCATTCAACTCAGAAAGGGTGGGGCAGCGACGTCTCATAGGGGGTATGAGTAATGCTCATAAGGCTGTTCAATTTTGTGTCGGACGCCTAAGGGGAGACCCGGTATCGGACGTTTGGATTGTACCGGTAGAGTTCGCCATGCTGAATTTCCTGCATGTCGAACGGATAGCGTGATTTATTTATGAAGCCGGTTGTTGTCAAGAATTGCAAGATTTTGAATACCCGATCGCTGGCCCTTGAAGCCGCGGCGAATGTGCTGATCGAAGACGGGATGATCTCCCGCATCAGTGCGGACGATATCGCGGTGCCCGATGCCGAGGTGGTGGACGCCAAGGGCATGACCTTGATGCCCGGCATGATCGATTGCCACGTGCATGTGGTGGCCTCGTCGTTCAATCTGGGCCGTGTGGCGGCCCTGCCGAACGCATTGGCGTTGCTGCGCGCCTTGCCGATCATGCAGGGCATGCTGGACCGGGGCTTTACCTCGGTGCGCGATGCGGGCGGCGCGGACTGGGCGCTGGCGCAGGCGGTGCTGGACGGGGTGATCGACGGGCCACGCCTGTTCTGCTCGGGCAAGGCGCTGTCGCAGACCGGCGGACATGGCGATTTCCGTCAACGCAATGACGAGCTTGATCCTTGCCCGTGCTCGGTCAAGATCGGCAACATCGGCCGGGTGGTGGATGGCGTGGACAACTGCCGCCTGGCGGTGCGCGAAGAAATCCTGAAGGGCGCAACGCAGATCAAGGTCATGGCGTCGGGCGGCGTGGCTTCGCCCAACGATCCGATCCAGAACCTGGGATTCTCCGAGGCGGAACTGATTGCCATCGTGGAAGAGGCCAGCAACGCCAATACGTACGTGATGGCACATGCCTACACGCCGCGCGCGATCTCGCGCGCCGTGCGCTGCGGTGTGCGCACCATCGAACACGGCAACCTGGTCGACCGCGAGGCGGCGCTTGTCATGAAAGAGCATGGCGCCTACATGGTGCCCACGCTGATCACCTATGAAGGCCTGGCCAACGACGGTGAGCGCTATGGCTTGCCGCTGGACTCCGTGAAGAAGATCGCCACGGTGCGCACGCACGGGCTGAAGGCGCTTGAGATCCTGGACGAAGTGGGCGTCAAGATGGGTTACGGCAGCGATCTGCTGGGCGAAACCCACTACATGCAGGCGGACGAGCTGGTGTTGCGCAGCCGCGTGCTGGGCAATGCCAAGGTCATCCAGCAAGCGACGCTGATCGGCGCCGAAATCCTGAACCAGGAAGGCTTGCTGGGCGAGGTCTGCGTAGGGGCCTACGCCGACCTGCTGCTTGTTGACGGCAACCCGCTGGACGACATCGCGCTCTTGACCCAACCCGATTCGATCAAGCTGATCATGAACCGCGGCCTGCTGCACAAGAACGCCTGCTGACGTTCTCTTATTCCCCTTTTCTCCGGAAATCTCCACCATGTATTCCGTATCAGACCGCCTGGAGCGGCTGCCGTTCTCAAGCTTCCATTTCAGGCTGCTGATGATCGGCGGCCTGGGGCTTGCCTTTGAAGCGCTGGACGCCGGCATCATCGCCTTCATCATCCCCTCGCTGCGCGTGCAGTGGGGCCTGTCCACCGGCCAGATCGGCTGGATCGCCAGCAGCACCTACGTGGGCTTCCTGGTCGGCGCGCTGTTCTCGGGGATTCTGGGCGACCGCTACGGCCGCAAGAAGATCATGATGTGGGCGCTGCTGCTGTTCTGCGTGGCGACGTTCTTCAACGCCTTCGCCCGCAACTATCACGAGTTCTACATCCTGCGCATGATCGCGGGTATCGGCATGGGCGCGGAAGGCGCCATCATCGCACCGTACCTGGCGGAGTTCGTCAGCAGCAAGTACCGCGGCCGCTTCACGGGCGCGCTGGCCGGCTTCTTTTCGTTCGGCTTCGTGCTGTCGGCCTTGCTGGGCTATTTCATCGTGCCGTTGAGCGATGACGGCTGGCGCTGGATCATGATCATTGCGTCGGTGCCCGTCGTGTTCCTGCTGTGGTGGCGCAAGTCGCTGTTCGAGTCGCCCCGTTGGCTTGAGCATACCGGGCAGACCGCCGAAGCCGACCGCATCTGCTCGGCGATCGAAGCTGAAGTGCAGCAAAAGCTGGGCCGTCCGCTGCCCACGCCCATCGCCACCCGCAAGGCCGCTTCCGCTGCTGCCGAGCCCCAAGGCGCGATGGCGAAGCTGGCCTCGCTGTTTTCGAAGACGTATCTGGGCACGACCGTGCTGGTCTGGGTGTTCTGGATCACCGTGCTGTTCTGCTACTACGCCTTCCTGGTGTGGATTCCCAGCCTGCTGGTCGAACGCGGCTTCACCATCACCAAGAGCTTCTCGTACACCATCCTGATCTACCTGTCGCAGATTCCGGGCTATTTCTCGGCCGCGTACTTCAACGACAAGATCGGCCGCAAGTACACGATCCTGATCTACATGCTGCTGTCGTGCCTGTCGGCGCTGGGCCTGGCGCTGGCCAGCGGCGAACATCAGATCATCATGTTGAGCATGCTGCTGTCCTTCGGCATGAATGGCGTGATCGCGGGCCAGTACACCTACACGGCTGAAATCTATCCCACGTCGATCCGGGCGACCGGCATGGGCGCGGCCTCCGCCTTCGCACGGATCGGCTCGATCGCCTCGCCGACCATCGTGGGCGTGGCGTATCCGGTGCTGGGCTTCGCGGGGGTGTTCGCGATGATGACGGCCATTCTGCTGGTTGGCGGCCTGGGCATCCTGTTCTTCGGCAAGAACACGCGCGGCGTGGTGCTTGAGGAGATCAACGCATGACGCCGGCATCCGTGTTTTCGCCTTGGGCCGGGTACGCGCGCGCCTTGGGGTTGGCTAGCGGCCGCGAAGCGCAGTGGGACGTGGTGTCCGGATTGCTGGACGCCGCCTTTGGACATCGGCTCTTCACCGCCCTGCTGTATCTGGAGGAACATCGTCTGATGAAGCGGCTGTACACGTCTGACGAGAGCATCAGCCCCTTGGGCGGCTTCAAGGCGACGGGAAACGGTCCGTGGTCGCGCCATGTACTGGAGCAAGGGCGGTTGTACGTGGCCAGTAACGAAGACGATGTGCGGTCGGTGTTTTCCGAAGCGCCGATGCTGATCGACCGCGGCCTGCAATCGGCGCTGAATATTCCGGTGCGCCACGAAGGCCGGGTGATCGGATCGCTGAACCTGCTGGCTGGCCGGCATGCTTATGACGCGGCCGATCAGGACCTGGCGGCGGTGATAGCCGGCTTGTGCGCGCCGGTTTTCCTTGAGGAAATGCGGGCTGCGCAGTCGGCGGCCGCGCAGGTGGACCGGTCTCAGCTCGATAGCGTCTGAGCCGGCTGAGCCAGCACGGCGCGTACCGCGTCGGGCGTGAAGGGCGCTTCATAGAAGCGCCGCCCCGTGGCGTCGAAGAGGGCGTTCGCGATGGCGGCAGGGCCCGGAACG
Organism: Achromobacter sp. 18P8.1.1; assembly: GCF_057799415.1. NCBI lineage: Bacteria > Pseudomonadati > Pseudomonadota > Betaproteobacteria > Burkholderiales > Alcaligenaceae > Achromobacter > Achromobacter sp. 18P8.1.1. Next base: position 84,683 of record NZ_JBYOKH010000003.1, read on the forward strand.
GAGGCGGACTCGCCCGCGCCCATGGGCGGTTCGTCCTGGCGCGGCATCAGCAGCACGTCGATGGGCGGCAAGTCCTTGAAGCCGATGATGGGGTAGCCGCCCCATTCGCGGCTGGCCACGCCCGCGGTATCGAAATCCACTTTTTCCAGCAGGCTGCGGCTTAGCGTCTGGTTCACGTTGCCGTGGATCTGGTGGCGCACGCCGTCGGGGTTGACGATCATGCCCGTGTCTTGGCCGACGACGATGCGCTCGACGGTGATGCGGCCGGTGGCCGGGTCAACGTGCAGGTCGATGACCCACGCCGCCCATGCAGCGCCGAATCCGGGGAACTTGCTGTGCACGTAGCGGGCGTACGCGAGGCCGCGCCCATGTAACTGGCCGTCGGCGTCGGGCGTGCCGCGGCTGCCTGGCGTGAACGGACGCCAGCCTGCCCGCTGGGCCGTGGCGTCGATCAGCGCGACGGCGCGTGCATCATCCAGATGCCGAATGCGGTATTCGACAGGATCCGCGCCGGCGGCGTGGGCGAGTTCGTCGATCATGCATTCATGCGCGAACGAGTTGGGCAGCGCCGACACGCCGCGCAGCCACGATGCGCGCACCAAAGGCGCCATGTCGTGGCAGACGACGCGCCGGTTCTGGTAGCGATAGGGCGGTGCCGCCGTGCGGTCGCCCATTTCCAGTGTGCGCGGTTCGGTAGAGATCGCACCTGTCAGCAGCAGCGCCAGGACGGGCGCGTCATTGGAGGGATATCGCACCGCGAAGTCGTAGGCCAGCAGATCGCCATTGGCATTGATGGCGGCGCCCACGTCCATCAATTGGCCGGTGCCCTTGGGTTCCCACTGATGCTCCTGTTCGCGGGTGAGCTGCACGCGCACCGGCGCGCCCACCGCGATCGACAGCAACGCCGCGTCGGCGCAGACGTCATCGGCGCAATTGCGCCCGTAACAGCCGGCGGCCTCCAGCCGGATCAGTTCTATCTGGCCTTCGCCCAGTTTCAGCAGGCGGTCGAGATCGGTGCGCAGCATGTGCGGATTCTGCGAACCGGTCCAGACCGTCAGGCAGCCGTCGCGAAAGTCGGCGACGGCGCACGAGGGGCCGATGGAGGCATGCATCTGGTAGGGCCAGACGTAGCTGCGGCGCAGGTGCGTGGCGGCGTCGGCACACACGGCGTCGACATCGCCGTCTTCGATCAGCGGCCTGGCGCGCGCGGGCTGGGCGCGGATGGCCTCGGCAAGATTATCCAGGCGGGGCGCGGGCGGCACCGGCTTCCAGCGGACCTTCAGCGCACGCATCGCGGCGATGGCTTGTTCTTCGCGATCCGCCACCACGCCGATGAAGTCGCCTTGCGCCACGACTTGCACGTTGCCGGCCAGGTGCGCGACGGATTTTCGGTCCACATCAATAAGGCAGCGCCCGATGAAGTCACCGGCGTCGCGTCCCGGGTGGGGCGGGCGGATGACACGCCCATGGCGCATGCCGGGCACGCGCACGTCATGCACGAAGCTGAGTTCGCCGGCGGCCTTGGCCGGGATATCGACCCGGGCCACGCCTTGCCCGACGATCCGGTAGTCTTCGGCGGGTTTCAGGCGGACGGGTTGGTCGGGTGGCGCCAGCGACAGCCGCGTGTGCTGGCCGCGCACCAACTGGCCGTAGTGCAGTTGGCGCGGGTCGCTGTCGTCCCGGGCCCGGATCACGCCGTCGCGCACCCGTAGCGCATCGCGCGGCAGGTTCCACTGTTGCGCTGCCATGGCAAGCAGATGCTCGCGGGCCTGCGCGGCGGCGCGCCGCAAGGGGACCGCGGATATCTGGATGCTGGCGCTGGCGATCGTCGGCCCCTGGTTGGGGGCGGCGTTGGTGTGGCCCAGCACCATCTCCAGGCGTGCCATCGGAACATCCAGTTCTTCGGCGACGATCTGGGCCAACGAGGTCTTGATGCCCGTACCCAGATCCACATGGCCGTTGAAGGCAAGCACGCGCCAGCCGGAAGGGTCTGACCCTTCGTGGGGCAGGCCGGCGCCGCCCAGCACCGCGATGAAGATTTCCGGCGTCGCCTGGACGTAATCGGTCGCGGTCCCGGGTTGGCCCGGCGCAGGGCGCGGCGGCGCCGAAGGCTCGCGCACGACCAGCAGCGCGTCGGGGTGGGCGAGCAGCGTGCCAACCAATGCTTGAGGCTGAGGCAGGGTCATGGGGCAGAGGGCATTCGGGCCAGGGGAATGATTATGCCGGCATTACCTGGCGCCAGACAGCGGGGTTTGCGCTAGGGCGTCGGTATTGGATATGGCCTGGGCCAGGGGCATGACGGCGGCATACTTCTGCGCCATGTCGAACAGGTTGGCGTCGTGCGGCCCCAAGGCCCGGTCGCCGCAGCAGTCGGACACGACCAGCGGCCGGAAACCCGCCTGCATCGCGTCCACCACGCTGGCCCGCACGCAGCCGCTGGTGACGCAGCCGGCAACCAGCAGGGTCTGCACGCCGCGCTGCGCGAGCCACGGCGCCAGCATGGTGCCGAAGAAGGCGGACGGGGTGCTCTTGCGCACCACGTATTCGCCCGCAGCCGGGGCCAGTTCCGGCACGATGGCGCTGTTCTTGCTGTGTTCCTTCAGGGCCAGCATCGCGGGCACCTTCAGGCAGAAGATGTTGCTGTCGGCGTCGTCGTCGGAAAAGACGATGCGGCTGTGCGCCACCGGCCACCCCTGTGCGCGGGCGTGCGCCAGCAGGTGGCGGGTCTGCGCGATGGCCTCGGGGATGTTGCCGCCGCCCAGCACCGCCGGATCGGCAAAGCCGTTGACGAAGTCGACGATCAGCAGCCCGAAAGGGGCCTTGAGCGGCAGCGGCGTGCCGAAGCCTTGGCGCGAATAAGCGGAAATATCGCCGGAAGCGCCTTGGGAGGGGATGGTCTGGACGGTTGCGTTCATTTGTCTTCCTTGCGGCGGGCGGCGCGGGCCAATCCCGGTTCGTCCTGCACGACGCCGTTGATCACGACAGGCTGGTCATCCAGCGCGACGCTGCAGTGGCGCATCGGGATGTCGATATGGCAGGCGGTATTGCGGCTGCCGCCGGCTTCGTTGTTGGGGCCCATGGACCACAGGAAGTTGCCCTCGAAGGCGCGGGCGTCCATGCCGATGTGGGCTTCCTTGTTGTAGTGGGCCAGCATGGACCACTGCGCGCGCGGTTGCAGGCCCCAGCCGATGTGAGACACCGCATAGGCCTCGGGGTCTTCGTAGGCGGCCATGTATTCCTTGAGGATGTCCGCCTGCAACCCGCCGTTGATGCGCGTGACGTAGCCTTTTTCAATGACGAGCTCGATCGGCTCGGTCACGTAGTCTTTCATGGGCAGCAGGATGTCTCCGCGGTCCAGTATCACGCGCCCTTCGCTTTGGCCTTCGTTGGGCCAGGTCAGCACGAAGCCGCTGGGCCAATGGTCCCAGCGGCCGGGCTGATCGACGAAGCCGTATTCCGAGATCGCCGGAAAATCCCCCAGTTGGCAGCGCAGGTCGGTGCCGGCCTTGGAAGTAATGTGCATCTGACGCGCCGCCTCGATCTGGCGGGCGGCGGCCTGCACGCGGGTGCGGTCCGCCTCGGTGGGCGCCAGCCGGCACAGCACTTCTGGCGGCTCGATCGCCAGCAGGATCTTGGTGCCGGTCTGCAGGATCTCGTGCTGTTCCGGCGAGAACAGCAGCGTCATCAGATCCAGCACCAGATCGCTGGCCGTAAGCGCCGCAATGGCAGCCGGGTTGCCGGTCAGCGGCGTGGTGCCCAGGTAGGCCAGGGCGTCGCGGCTGATCGACTTGTCGGCATTCACGGGCGGCAGGTCCAGCCGGTTGACCCGGGCGCCCATGTCGGTGGCAGCGGCGATGGCGCAGCGCAGGGTTTGCGGATGCGTGTCGGCGCCGGTAAGCACCGTGACAATCTGGCCGGCTTCAAGCCGGGAGAGCGTAAGCACCTGCTTCCAGGCGTGGATCAGATCGATATCGCTGACGGACATGGGGATTCCTTGGGTCGGCAGATGTGGGGGAAAAGGGGAGGTGCGTCAGTCCACCGGGCGACCGAGAAAGTCGCCGAAGGCGGCGTAGAACCCGGCTTCGTTGTCCCAGGGGATCATGTGACCCGCGCCGGGCACGCGCACGTGCTGAGTCTGTGGCGCGAGGGTTTGCCATTCGGCCACGTCGTCGTCGCCCACGACGCCGCCTTTTTCCGCGGTCATCAGCAACAGGGGAAGCGCGATGCCGGGCAGGTCGGCGTGGATATCGTCACGGCCGAAGTCTTCGAAGCTTTGGACGATGGCGGGTTCGTGGCACGTGTGCAGCCACTGGGCGCGCAGTTGGCGCTGCGCTTCGGTCCACGTCGGGCAAAACGCCCGCATGTCTTCGGCGGTCATGCCACGGGTGGCCTGGCGGATGGAATCCACGTACCAGGCCAGATTGGCGGGGTAGGCGCGGCGGCCGGGGCCGGACACGGGCGGGTCCACGATCACCAGGCGTGCCAGGCCCTGTGGCTGTTGGCGGGCAGCACGAATGGCGATGCGGCCACCCATGGAGTGGCCGACCAGCGCGTAGCGCTGCAGCCCCAACGCTTGGGTAAAGGCCGTTACATCGGCCGCTTGCGCGTCCAGGCCGTAGTCCAGGTCGGGCCCGGATGCCGATAGCCCGCGTCCGCGCACGTCCAGCACATAGGTATCGAACTGGCGGCCCAGGTGTTCGGCCACGAAACCCCACGTTACGGCGGGGCTGGTGATGCCGGGGATGACGATGACGGCAAGGCGTTCGGCGCGTTCGCCGGCGTTGCCGCCGTAGCGCAGATAGTGCTGGCGGATGCCGTTGGCGTGGACGTGGCCGCCGTACAGGTAGGTACTGGCAGGGTAAGTGCTGGCTGCGCGGCTCATTGCGGGTTCCTGGAATAGGGGTAGGCGCCGGAGAGCAGGGCGCCTGCGCCGGGCACCACGGGGTCCAGGCCAAGCGCTTTGAGGATGGCGTAGGTAGTGGCGATGGAGGCCGTCAGTACGGGCTTGCCCGTTTCGGCTTCGACCTGCGACACGGCGGGCAGCGACGGCATCTGCACGCAGGCGGACAGCACGATCACGTCGGCGTCGGCCACATTCATGCCGGCGACGATGCCGGGCAGGCGGGCGGGGTCGTGGCGGCCCACCTCAAGGTTGTCGGGAATTTCCAGGGCACGCCAGTCGACGATCTCGAAGCCTTCGGCGGCGATGTAGTCCATGACCAGTTCGGTCAGCGGCACCATGTAGGGCGCCACCAGCGCAATCTTCTTTGCGCCCATGACGTGCAGTGCGTCAACCAAGGCCCCGGCGCTGGTGATGACGGGCGCGGCCGCGCCGTTTTCGGCGGTGCGTTCAGACAGGCGCTTCTGCGAGACGCGGTGGTAGCCCCGGCCCATCGCCATGATGGCCACCAGGCAGGCGTAGCCCAGCACGTCGACTCGTGCGTCACTGAGCTCCAGCGCGCAGCGATCGCTCTCGGCATCCATGGCCGCCAGCTCTTCCTTCTGCACCTTCTTCATGCGCATCCGGCTGGAATGGAATGTGAAGCGGTCCTCGGGCCGCAGGGACGAATGCGCCTGCAGCATCGCGGGGACTTCGGTTTCCATGGTCGTGTTGGAACTGGGGACGATCTGGCCGATTCGAAAATTCTTCGTCATGAGGTGCCTTGAAAGGGGGGGGGCTAGGGTTTCCGATAAATTCAAAAGAAGCGTATACGCTCTATTCTTGCAAAGAGCGAGGCAGATAGCCAACCTGGTTTTCGTAGTGGTTTTCACCTAATGCTGTGAAAAGCATGCACTATTTTGGTGATCTGTCTTCGGGTTTACGCGGGTTCTGAAAAATTTGATATCTAAAAATAAAGTGTGTACTTCATAATTTTTCAAATCCCAAGGCCGTGCGCAGGTGTCGCCCTGACGGTGGCCGGCAACGTGTTCAAGCATCTACTTATCCAGTCATTCACCATCCAGCAAGGAGAAGCCCCGTGTCTACATCCCCCCGTATCGCCATCGTCGGCGCCGGTCTTGGCGGCGCCGCCACCGCCGCGCTGCTGCTCAACGAAGGACTGAACGTCCGCGTCTATGAGCAGGCGCCGGGCTTTTCGCGGCTAGGGGCCGGCATCCATGTGGGGCCCAACGTCATGAAGATCCTGCGTCGCATCGGCGTGGAAGACGCGCTGAACGCCCAGGGCTCCCATCCCGACTACTGGTACAGCCGCCACTGGCAAACGGGCGACATCCTGGCGCAGATTCCGCTGGGCGATTACGCCGTCAAAAACTACGGCGCGTCCTATCTCACGGTGCATCGGGGCGATTTCCACGCCTTGCTGATCGACGCCCTGCCGAAAAGCGCCGTCGTCTACGACAAGTCGTTGACCAAGGTGGAAGACCGGGGTGACGTGGTGGTGATGCACTTTGCCGACGGCACGTCGGAAGAGGCCGACATCGTCATCGGCGCCGACGGCGTGAACTCGCGGATTCGCGAAGAATTGCTGGGGCCGGAACTGCCGAAATACGCGGGGTATCTGGCGCACCGCGCGGTGTTCCCGACGCCGCAGGTCAAGGGCGGCATGTTGCCCTTCGATGCCTGCGTGAAGTGGTGGAGCGATGATCGCCACATGATGACCTACTTCGTGACCGGCAAGGCCGACGAGCTCTACTACGTCACGGGCGTGCCCGTAGAGCACTGGGACTTGAACGACCGCTGGCTGCCCAGCAGCAAGGATGAAATGCGCGAGGCCTTCAGCGGCTGGCACCCCACGGTGCAGGCGCTGATCGACGCCACGGTAGAGGTAACCAAGTGGTCATTGCTGGAGCGAGATCCGCTGCCGCTGTGGAGCCGCGGCCGCCTGGTGCTGCTGGGCGACGCCTGCCATCCGATGAAGCCCCATATGGCGCAGGGCGCAGCCATGGCCATTGAAGACGGCGCGATGCTGGCGCGGTGCTTCAAGGAAGTGGGCGTGAACAATCACGAACTGGCGTTTGCGCTGTACGAAGCGAACCGCGCTGAACGCGCCAGCAAGGTGCAGCGCATTTCGCACGACAACACCTGGTTGCGCACCAATGAAGACCCGTCTTGGTGCTTCGGGTACGACGTGTTCAGTGAGCCGCTCGTAGAACCCAAAGCCCGGGCTGCAGCATGATGGGCGCCGCGACGCCGGGCAACAAAGGGCCCCGGCAAAAGAAGGGACTTGATCCCTGGCCCGCGTAACGGCAACCTTTCACCCTTTCAACCTGTAGCCACGCGCCACGCCCATGGGATCCACAGTCAATCCAAGCAGCGCCCCGCCACCGATCCGTTTGACGGTCAATGGGGGCGTGTACGACGTGCCGGTAGCGCCCGATACGGCGCTGCTGCACGTGCTGCGCAATGACCTTGAGCTGAACGGCCCGAAGTACGGCTGCGGACTGGGCGAATGCGGTGCGTGCACGGTACTGATCGACGGTGTGGCGGCGCGGTCTTGCGTGATCCCGGTCAGGGCGGCGCAGGGGCGGGCAGTGACCACGCTGGAAGGGCTGGGCACGCGGCAGCAGCCAGGGCCGACGCAACAGGCGTTCATCGACTGCCAGGCGGCGCAGTGCGGCTATTGCCTGAACGGAATGATCATGACGGTGGAGGCCCTGTTGCGCCGCAATCCCTGCCCCACCGAGCAAGCGCTGCGCAGCGAACTGCACCACAACCTGTGCCGCTGCGGCACGCATGTGGAGATCATGCAGGCGGCGTTGCGGGCCGTGCAATTGCGCGCGGCTGCCGTCACGGAAGAGCCCGCCCGATGAGCGCGAACGCTTGCGCGGCGTCGTCGGGTAACGCTGGCCTGCCGGCTGCGCTGCCCGCCGATCTGTTGCACGGCATTGCGCTGCGTCCGCCTGAACTGGCGTGGGACGGGACGCGTTACCGCGGGAGCCAATTGCTGGGCGTGCGCCTGGCCGAGGTTCGAACCCTGGCCGGCGTGGTGGCAACGGTGCAGCACATGCACTTCGTGGGCGTCGTGGCGGTATCGCCGCTATATGCCCGCCAGGCCGCGGCGGATCTCGCGCCCGTTTGGCAAGCTGCCCATGCGGTCGAGACCCCGCGTTCCATCCCGCCCGACGCCGATCAGGTCCGCTACGGCCTGCGGCTTCCTTCAGTTGACCCCAGCCCTGGTGCCCGAGTCACCGCATGGAGCCTGAACGGGCATACCAGCGTGTGGCTGCCGGCCTGCACGCAGGCTGTTCAACAGATACTGCGACGCGAGCTCGCTGCCGTGCTGCAACAGCCCGAGGCCACGATACGGCTGGCGGTTGTTGGCGCCGATGACGCGCTCGTCGGCCAACAAGATGCGGTGCATCCGCTGGATCTGATGGATGCAGCCGCCGATGCGGCGTTGCTGTCGCAAGCGGTCGGCCGGCCGGTCTGCGTGGCCTGCCACACCGAGGCGGCGGATGAACTGGTGCTGTACGTGCCGCAAGCGACGGACTTGATCGAGCGCGTTCCAAGTCCGGCCGCGATGGCGCACGGCGCTGATGGCAATCAGGCGTTGACCACCGTATTTGCGGCCGACGCGCCTTGGGCGATGCGCCCCAGCTTGGCGCGCCTGTTGAGCCAGCCGACGCAGGCGCGGGCGGCCGCGCAGCCCACGGTGCATAGCGACGTGGCGGTGCAAGTCGGTAAGCGGGCATCCGTTCCGCTACGCGCCAGCGTCGACGAGCTGAACGCGGCCCAGGTGTTCGCCCAGGAAAGCCTCTGGCATGAGCAGGCGCTGGCCCGTGATGAAGATCCGCTGGCGTGGCGGTTGCAGCACCTGCCCCAGGGGCAGGGCCGAACTCTGGCGCAACGGGTCGCGGAGCAGGCGGGGTTGCCTGCAGCGGATGACGGGGGCGCGCCGCGCCCCGGTATGTTGCGGGGCACGGGCTTCGCCACGGCGCAGGTGCAGTGTGTGGACGAGAGCGGTACGGCCCGCATGGTGTGGAGCGCCTGGGTGGCGGAGGTCACCGTCCAGCCTCAAACCGGCCAGGTCGACGTGACACGCGTGGTCGCCGGCCACGATAGCCAACATCTGCATCCGGCGCAGCGCGCGCCGATCCTGCCCGAAATCGAGCAGCAGACGCCGCGATTGCTGGCTAACGCCCGCCGCCTGCTGGCGGGCCCGCCGGCATTTGATGACTGGTCAAGCCCCGCCATCAACGCCGCGGACGAACAGGCCGGCGCATTGAGTCGACGCGAAGGCGCCAAGGACCTGTCCCGCGTGGATCCCGCCGAAGACGGTCTGGTGACGCAGGGGCAACTGGGCCTGGATGGCGTGGTAACGCTACCGGCCGCGGCCGCCATCGCCAATGCCATTCAGGACGCAACGGGTGTGCGCCTGCGGCAGGTGCCGTTTGATTCCGAGCAGTTGCGGTTGGCGCTGGCTGACCGCCGTCGCGAGCGTACACGCAATCCCTTGGCGCGCGGGTGGGTGTGGCTGGCCGCCGGCATGGCGGGGCTGGCCGGCATCGCCGCCGCGCTGTGGCCGATGAAGCCGGCGCTGCCGCTGACCGCCGGCCCCGACGTGTCGCTGTATTCAATGCGCGCCATCGAACGCGGGCGCCTGGTGGCGGCCGCGGGCGATTGCGTCGCCTGCCACACCGCGCCCGGCGGCAAAGCCAATGCGGGCGGACTGGCGTTGGATACGCCCTTCGGCACGATCTACACCACCAACATCACGCCCGACAACGGCACCGGCATCGGCCGCTGGTCGTACACCGCGTTCGAGCGCGCCATGCGCCAAGGCGTGCACCAGGACGGGCGGCAGTTGTATCCCGCCTTTCCGTACACGGCGTACGCCAAGCTGAGCGATGCGGACATGCAGGCGCTGTACGGCTATCTGATGTCGCAGCCCGCCGTGCGGGCCGAGCCCCCCAAGACGCAGCTGGCATTCCCGTTCAATTTCCGTCCGCTGTTGGCGGGCTGGAATGCGCTGTTCCACGACGCCACGCCTTTCACGCCGGATCCGTCGCGTAGCGCGCAATGGCTGCGCGGTGCGTATCTGGTGCAGGGTGCCGGCCACTGCGCAGCCTGCCACTCGCCGCGCAACCGTCTGGGCGCGGAGAAGACGGGCGAGCACTACCTGGCTGGCGGCGAGGCCGAGGGCTGGACCGCGCCCGCTCTGAACCAGCTGGCGACCGGCGCTCGCGGCTGGACGGCAGACGAACTGTTCCAGTATCTGCGCACGGGATATTCGCCTCGCCACGGCGTGGCGGCCGGGCCGATGGCGCCGGTGATTCACGGCTTGGCCGAACTGCCCGACAGCGACGTGAGGGCCATCACGACCTATTTGCTGGACCTGCCGCAAGCGGCGGGTGCCTCGGTCGCCAAGCAGCCCGCGGAGTCGACGCCGGCGCCGGCGCCCGTTCCCGCTCCCGCATCGCAATCCGAAGCGAGACCCACCGCGCAACCTGTGCCGGCGGCTGCCACGATTCAATCCCTCCAGGGCCGGCGCGTGAACGGCGAACGCGTCTATCAGAACGCGTGCGCCGTCTGCCATGAAGCCGGCAGCGGCCCCACGCTGTTCGGCGTGAAGCCCCTGTTGAGCTCGAACACCAATTTGCACGCCGCAACGCCCGACAACCTGATCCAGGTGATCCTCAACGGCATCCAGACCCCGGCCAACGACGAGCTGGGCTACATGCCGGGGTTCAAGGACGCGCTGGACGACAGGCAGATCGCGGATTTGGTGGGCTATTTGCGGGAACGCCATGCGCCAGGCAAAGACCCCTGGCCAGACCCGACGAACACGATTAGCAGGCTGCGCGAGCACGCGGAGCTGAACTAAAGGAAGCGCGGCCACAACGCGTGCAGCAGTTTGTGTTGATCACAACAAGGGGTTTTTCATCTATGTCAGCTTCATTGGTTTCAGTGGACAAGGCCATCCAGGTGGCAGGTGTCGGCAAGTTCCAGTATCGGCTCTTCGTGATATTTGGCCTGGTCTGGATGGCGGATGCCATGCAGGTGCTGTCGATCGGTTTCAGTGCGCCGTCGATCGCCAAGACCTTCGGCATCACCGTGCCGCAGGCATTGCAAAGCGGCACGATCTTCTTTATCGGCATGTTGATCGGCGCGTTCGTGTTCGGCCGGATGGCCGACCGCATCGGGCGCCGTCCGGTCCTGATGATCGCCGTGGTCATCGACGCCTGCGCCGGCGTCGCATCGGCCTTCGCGCCGGAGTTCACGTGGTTGCTGTTCCTGCGTTTCCTGACGGGCATCGGCGTGGGCGGCACGCTGCCTGTGGACTACACGATGATGGCGGAATTCCTGCCCAGCGACCGTCGCGGCCGCTGGCTGGTGCTGCTGGAATCGTTCTGGGCCGTGGGCACCATTTTCCTGGCACTGCTGGCGCTGGCCGCAACGTCCTGGGGCGATGACGCCTGGCGCGTGATCTTCTTCGTGACCGGGCTGCCCGCCCTGATCGGCGTGGTGTTGCGCTTCTACATTCCCGAGTCGCCGATGTACTTGAACCGCAACGGCAAATCGGATCAGGCGCGCAAGGTGCTGGAGCGCGTGGCGCGGGTCAACCGCCGCGACGTCGATCTGCCCCACCTGCAGCCGGAAGTGCCGGTGCACAAGTCCATGTTCGCGTTGTTCTCGGCCAGCTACCGCCGCCGCAGCATCGGGCTGTTCCTGGCATGGGCGCTGATCTCCATCGCCTACTACGGCGTCTTCGTCTACCTGCCCGTCAAGCTCAGCACGGAAGGTTTCGCCTTCATGCGCGGCCAGGAGTTCCTGGTGCTGCTGGCGCTGGTGCAGTTGCCCGGCTTCGCGCTGTCGGCTTATGGCGTGGAACGCTGGGGCCGCAAGCCCACGCTGGTCGGCTTCCTGATCCTGAGCGCGGTAGGGTGCATGCTGTACAGCCTGGGTACGTCGCCGGCCGTCGTGATCGGTTCCACCTTGCTGATGAGTTTCTCGTTGCTGGGTACGTGGGGCGCCTTGTACGCGTTCACGCCCGAGGTCTACCCGACCGACCTGCGCGCCAGCGGCATGGGCATGGCGGGGGCGGTGGCACGTTTCGGCGGGCTGTTTGCGCCGGCCATCATCGCGCCCATCATGACCAGCCACTTCACGCTGTCGCTGGTCGTGCTGTCCAGCATGCTGGTGGCGGGCGCCGTCGCCATCTGGTCGGTGGACGTGGAGTCGCGCAACCGCGCGCTGGAGTGATCTACGGTTGATGGATCGCCTGGCTGATTGCCAGGAAGAAAGACCAACGGCGACGAACGGCGACCAACGGGCCTTATGCCTGTTCGTCGCCGTTCAGCATTTTGGTCAGCAGGAAATCCAGCGCCAGGCGTTCGGCGGGGTTCAGGTTGCCGTACGTGCTCTCGGTGATCTGCTTGGCAAACGGTTCCATCTGCGTAACCAGTTCTTGCCCGATGGGCGTCAGATTGATGACGACCTTGCGGCGGTCGATCGGGTCGTGGTCCACCTGGACCAGTTCGCGCTGCTTCAACCGGTCAACCACGCCGCGCACGGTGGCCTGGTCGATGACCGTGGCCTTGACCAGATCAGCCAACGAGCTCGCGCCATTGTCCCGCACCGAACACAGCACGACGAACTGCGCAGCGGTGAGTTGGGAGTCGGGTATGTATTGCTGGAATAGGGCGGTATGCCGCTGATAGACCCGCCGCAGCAGGTGACCTATCTGATCAGAAAACAAATAGCCATCCTTCGTGGACGAGGACTTGCCTTTCATATTGCGCATAAGCCTATCTGAAGTGCTGCGGTGAATATCATGACTTTTGTCAACGGTACACGGTTTGAGCGGCGGTGGGTTTCGTTTGAACCGAAAGTTAGTCCGCCAGCAGCTTCACCGTTTGCGGATTGAACGCACTGAATGCGCCGCCGCAGCCGGCATAAGCGGCCGCCCGCGTCGGGACGCCCGTCGCGCGTATGGCCAGTTGATTGCGAGACTGCCGGACCTCGACAAAACGTTCGCCCTCGACGCTACCATCCGGCAGGAAATAAAGCTGGACACGCAGCAGCGTCGATTCCCCGTCCATAGGCCGAGGCTGCCGGAAGGCTGGAACTTGCAAGGTCGCCGTCTGCCAGGCCTGAGGCGCATCAACCGTCTGCCAACGCACGGTCAGTGGTTGGTCCAGATCCAGGAACGCTCCGCCCACCGGATACGCGAAGTCGTGGCAGGTTGCGGGTAGCGGCGCAACCGACGCGAGTGCGCGGTCACCGACGTCCAGCGTTCGCCCATTGATCTCCAGCCGAGCAATCCCGTTCGGCGTGTAGTTCTGGGCCTTGAACAACACCAGCCCTTTCAGCTTCTTGCCGTCCAGCTGCTGCTCAGTCATGCCCGCCAGGCGTTGCAGCGTGGGTGCAACTTCCACATGATCGGGATAGTGGAAATAGAGATGCCTGAGCATCGTCGCTTCCTTCTTGCCAAGGATCGGAAAGAACGGCGATACGTCGGGGTAGGGCAGACGGGTCAACGGTAGCGAATCCCCGGTTTCACCGGACGCAACACGATAGGTGTAGCGTTCCAGTTTGTCGTTCAAACGCGCGCCCGTATAAGGAAACGTGCCGGGCGCGCTGGCGTCCGCTTGCGGGTTGGGATAGCGGATGAACGCCGCGAACCGGGCGGGTTCGCTGGCCGCAAGCGGCATATCCGGGCCCGCACCCGAAGAAGTGCTGGCATACGGCTTGGTATCGATCCACAGGTCCTTGCCGCTCAGGTTGATATGCGTTTCGGCAATGGGCGGATGGGCGGCGCTGAACGAATCGTACTTTCCCTGCTCGATGGATTCGCTGATGGGATAAATCATCAAGGCCGCCAAGGTCGGCAGGAAGAGCAGCGCATGCACGCGACCCGGCACCTGCCCGCGGTCGCGTGCCATGTAGGCGAGCCAGGTGATCACCAGCACGATCGCAAGCGGCACCCCCACCCAGATCGCCGCCGTGATCAAGGCCACGATGCCCCAGCCCAGGTTCGGGGAGGCCACGGCGATGATGCCAAGCGCGGCAAGCCAGCCTGCCAACGCGATCGAGATAATGATGCCGAAGAGGTAGTGCCGGTAGGTTTTTGTCGTCATCGCGCAGGGAGCGGAATGTCTGGGGCATGCGCCACATTACGGTACCGGAACTGTACCTGACACGACGATGAGGATGTCCCCGAGGCGGGGAATGGACTGCGATGTCTTCCAGCGACGTGCATGGAGTCGGAAAGAGGAATTGAGGGTGCCGATGCCGGGGGGCAATCCGCCGACATCGTGGGCCTTTGTGCTGCGCCTGCGCCCCGAACGCGGCGAGTCGGGCCGTTGGGGCAACACCGGGAAATACCAAGTTTCGGTGATGGGCCGTCCTGTTTCAAAAAGTTATATTTCTTTAATTTCCGCGGCAAGGGCGCCACCCATTTCTGTCGAGGTGCGGCAGGGGAGACTTTCGCTACCCCGTGGACGCTGCAATCAACGGGGGCGGGAAGAAGTATGAACAAGATGTATCGCGTGGTGTTCAACGAGGCGGTAGGTGTTTGGCAGGCGGTGGCCGAAGTGGGGGCTGCGCGGGGCAAGTCCTCGGGCAAATCTGCCACGCAAAGCGTGGCGCGGGTGTCGGGGGTGTGTGGAAAGTCGGCCTGGCTGGCCTTGGGCCTGCTGTTGGCCGGTGGCGCCTGGGCCGATGGCGGCGCTGGCAGCCAAGCCAGCATTTACCCTTTCGCTCCGGGTGGCGCCGGGGGCACCAGTGCCAGCCCAGAAGGCGGCGATGGCACGGCCTGGACGTCGAATCCGAGTGGCGCCCAATATCCCGGACAAGGCAGCGGTGGCGGCGGTGGCGCCATGTACATCTCGGGTGCTGGCGCGGGCAACGGAGGGGGCGGCGGTAACGGCGGCAACGGCGGCGCAGGGGGGCCGGCGGGCGCTCGCAACGGAAGCATTCTGACGACGTCGTCGACCATCAGTTCCAACCGTTCCGGCGGCGCGGGTAGCAATGGCGCCGATGCGCCTGCGAAAGCCAGCGGATCCGGCGAGGCCGGTGGCGGTGGTGGTGGTGGCGGCGGCGGCGGCGCGGGTGCTGTCTCTTCCAATGGCGCCTTGACTGTCAACAGTGGGATCCAGATCACGGGCGGTGTGGGGGGCACCGGGGGCGCGGCAGGTCAGCTCACGGCATCGGGGTGGGGCAACAGTTCCGGCGCAGGGGGAGGGCAAGGCGGTGCAGCCGTGTTGATCACCACGGGCGCCGGGGGGACGCTGAACAACAACAATGGGATCCTGACCGGAGGCAACGCTGGTGCCGGTGGCAGCGGAAGCCCGAATCCCTCACAAGGTGGCTCCTACGGCGGGTTTGGCGGCGATGGCGGTACGGCGGTCCTCTTTTCCAATGCGAGCAGCGGCACCGTTGCGAACGGCGGAACGATGGTGGGGGGAGACGGCGGTGCTGTGGGGGAAACCACTGCCGGGAGTGCCGGCGAGAGAGCTGGCAACGGTGGCGCGGGTCTCAACGGCAACAACTTGAGCATCACCAATACCGGAACCATCAGAGGCGGTGTGGGTGGCACCGGTCGCAGCATGAGCTCGGGTCAGGGCGGTGGCGGCATCGTGGGCAATGCGCTCACGATCAACAACAGCGGCACCATCAGCGGTGGCAACGGCGGTGCCATCCTCGGCGGCGGCGCCTCGGTGGGAAAAGGCGGCGTCGGCATCACGGGGGCCAGCCTCAACGTCACCAACAGCGGCACGATCAGGGGAGGGCTGGCCGCAGATGGCACGACGCGGGCGGATGCCATCGCTTTCACTGCGGGCGACAACACACTGCAGATCAACACGGGCTCGGATATCCAGGGCAATGTCGTCGGCGCCACCGGCGCGGGGTCCCACAATGCCTTGAACCTTGGCGGCACGGGCGCCAGCAGTTTTGCGGTCAGCGAGATCGGCGCCAAATACCGGAACTTCGGCAGCTTCGGCAAGGTCGGCACGGGCACCTGGACGCTGAGCGGCTCGATCGCATCCCACACGCCATGGACGGTCAGCGCGGGCACGCTGGCCATCAGCGGCGATGCCAGCCTCGGTGCTGAGAGTGGCGGCCTCACACTCGACGGCGGCACTTTGCAGACGACGGCGAACCTGAGCATGTCGCGCAATGTGGTGATTGGTGGCGCCGGCGGCACCCTGAACACGAACGCTGCAACCACGCTCGGCCTGACCGGTGTTCTTTCCGGGGGGGCGCTGGTCAAGACCGGGACCGGCATGCTTACGCTTTCGGGCAGCAACAGCTATTCCGGCGGCACCACGGTCCAGGGCGGCATCCTGTCCGTGGCGTCCGACGCCAATCTTGGCGCGGCGAGCGGCGCCCTGACGCTGAACGGCGGCCGCCTGCAAAGCACGACCACCTTCAGCACGTCGCGGGCCATCGCTGCCGGTGCGGGCGATGGCAGCTTCGATCCGATCGCGGGGACGATGCTGACCTTGCGCGGCGTCGTCAGTGGCGCGGGTGCGCTGACCCAGGCCGGCGCGGGCACGCTGGTGCTTTCCGGGAACAGCCTCGCGTACAGCGGGCCGGTCTACGTCAACGCAGGCACGCTGGTGGTGAACGGTGCCATCGGCAGCTATGTGCAGGTTGATGGCGGCACGCTGGGCGGCGTGGGCCGCATCGATGGCCGTGTGACTGTCGCCAGCGGCGGCACGCTGTCGCCGGGCAGCAGCCCCGGCACCTTGACCATTGGCGATGTGCTCGCGCTGAGCAGCGGCTCCACCAGCATCTTCCAACTGGGCCAGTCCGGCGCCGTGGGCGGCGTCAGCAATGACTTGGTTCAGGTGGGGAGGGATCTCGCACTGGGCGGTACGCTGCAGGCGAGCGCAGCGTCGGCCGGTTGGTACCGGCTGTTCGAGTACGGGGGCGCGCTCTCCGGCCAGTTCGATGCGCAACAGGTCAGCAGCACGGGTGGAAGCTTCACGGTGGCCGGGCATCAACTGGACACCAGCCAGAACGGCCAGATCAACCTGTCGGTGCAGGGGACGGGCCAGACGCTGCAGTTCTGGCGCGGTGGTTCGGGGGACGTCTGGAACGGCTTCACCAGCGCCTGGGTCAACGATGCGCCGACGAATACGACACCGGCTACATCGCTGGGCTCGGTGGCCGTGTTCGGCAGCGACGCG
Organism: Achromobacter sp. 18P8.1.1; assembly: GCF_057799415.1. Classification (NCBI taxonomy): domain Bacteria; kingdom Pseudomonadati; phylum Pseudomonadota; class Betaproteobacteria; order Burkholderiales; family Alcaligenaceae; genus Achromobacter; species Achromobacter sp. 18P8.1.1. The sequence continues at coordinate 101,780 of NZ_JBYOKH010000003.1, forward strand.
GGCGCCACGCCGGGTACCGTGACGGTACAGGGCCCGCAGCGTTTCGACACGCTGCAGTTTTCGGCCAATGGCTACAACTTGGTGGCCGACAACAGCGGCGCTACGCCGGGTCGCCTGGTCATGGAACCGGCCTTGGGCACGCAGGCCACGATCAATACCGATGCGGGCATCAGCGCCGGCATCTCGGCGTCGATCGTCGATGGGGCGGGCAATGCGCTGGTCAAGGTCGGTGGCGGCACGTTGACGCTCTCGGGCGCCAATACCTATAGCGGTGGCACGCAGGTCAACGAAGGCCTGCTGGTGGCGGGCAGCCATGGCGCGCTGGGCAGCGGCGCAGTCACGGTGGACAACGGAGCAGGCCGGGGGGCGACGCTGCAAGTCGCCAGCGGAGTGACACTGACCAACGCCATCTCGCTGAACAACGGCGGCACGCTGGACAACGCGGGCACGCTCGCCGCAGCCGGCACCCCGGTGCGCGCAGTGACGGGAGCGGCCGTGGTGTTCAACCGCTCGGGCGCAACGATCCAGGGCGATGTCGCGCTCAACGCAACGGGCGCGAATGCAGTCAGCTTGTTCAGCGGCAGCCAGATCCTGGGCGACCTGAACATCGGCAGCAATACGGCTGCAAGCCTCACGCTCGACGGCAGCGCGCCGGACCAGCTTTATTCGCAGGCAGTGACCGGCAGCACCACTTTCGCGGGTGAACTCGTGAAGAACGGCAGTGGCGGCTGGACCTTGGACCGGGCGCTGGCACCGGTGAGCACCATCGTTCATGGCGGCACGCTGGCGCTCCGCGGTGCGGGCGATCTGGGCGGAGGCGGCGTGGGCCTGAATGCCAGTGGCGCCACCCTGGACATCAGCGCGGCCAACGGCCATCGCGGCATCGGCTGGCTCTCGGGCGTGGCTGGCAGCAGCGTCGAGCTGGGCACGCATACGTTGACCTTCGGCGACGCGAGCGACCAGCATTTTGCCGGCACCATCGGCGGCACGGGCGGTCTGATCAAGCTAGGCACGGGCACGCAGACCCTTGCAGACGCCAGCACTTACAGCGGTGGCACGGAACTGAAGGCGGGGCGCATCGATCTGGGGCACAGCGACGCGCTGGGCAGCGGCGTGCTGGCGATGGATGACGGCACCACGCTGGGCTTCGTCGCTGATGGCCTGATCGTCGCCAACCCTGTCCGCATGACGGGCACCAACGATCCGACTTTCGACACCGGCACCTACACCGCCACCCTCACGGGCGGCATCAGCGGCAACGCAGATCTGACCAAGCAAGGCAGCGGTACGCTGATCCTGGCTGCGGCCAATAACAGCTACAGCGGCGCCACCACCGTCGCCGAGGGCACGTTGCGCGCGGGCGTGGCCAACGCCTTCAGCACAAGCAGCGCCATGACGATCGCGCGTGGCGCCACGCTGGACCTGGCGGGCTACGACCAGCGCGTGGCCAGCATCAGCCACAGTGGCACCGTCAGCCTCATGGGCCGCGCACCGGGCGCCACCCTCACTGTCACCGGCCCCTGGGTCGGCCAGGGCGGCACCCTGGCCGTGAGCACGGCCTTGGGCGACAACCGCAGCGCGACGGACAAGGTGATGCTCAGCGGCGCCAGCGCCGTGGCCAGTGGCAACACCAAGGTGGCCATCACCAACCTTGGCGGCCTGGGAGGTCAGACCACGGGCGACGGCATCGAGATCGTCGGGACCCAGAACGGTGCCAGCATCCAGGGCGATGTCTTCGCGTTGTCGGCCCCGGTGCTGGCGGGCGCCTACGAGTACCAGCTCCACAACACGACCAGCGGCGCGTACCTGAGCAGCACCACGACGGCGGCGCCGCGCCCGACGTCGTACCGCGCCGAAGTGCCACTGTACGCCGCCCTGCCCGAGCAGTTGCGCGAGGCCAACCTGGCTATGCTGGCCACCCTGCACCGGCGCGTCGGCGATGCAGGTGTCGCGAACGGCGGCGACGGCGCGCAACGCCAACGCCAAGCCTGGGCCCGCATCGTGAGCATCGACCGCGAGACGGGCCAGGGCGGTGCCGTCAGCCCGCACAGTGAGGGCCGCCTGACCGGTTTCCAGACCGGCACGGACGTCTGGGCCGATGCCCGCTGGCGCGCGGGCCTCTATGTGGGCCAGCTCGACGGTGACATGAAGGTCACTGGCTTTGCGCGGGGCATCGACCGCTATGCCGCCGGTCGCAACGATCTGAAAAACCAGTACCTGGGTGGCTACGCCACCTACCGTAATGACGAGGGCCTGTATGTCGACAGCGTGCTGCAGGCAGGTCGTCACCGCAGCACTATCGGTCCGGACGGTTTCCAGTCCAGCCAGAACAAGGGTCACAGCTTGCTGGCCTCGGTCGAAGTGGGGCGGTCGTTCAACGTGGCGTCGAGTTGGCGCATCGAGCCGCAGCTTCAACTGGTGCACCAGCGCCTGAGCCTGAAAGACAGCACCCTCGTCGGTGCTCAGGTGCAACAGGACCCCGCGAGCAACTGGGCCGCCCGTATCGGCGTGCGTATTAAGAGCAGCATCTCCACCGCCGCGGGCACCGTGCAGCCTTACGCGCGCATCGATATGTGGCATTCGGGCAGTAGCACGGACAGCGCGCGTTTCGTCGGCCCGGCGGCCTCCACCGACATCTCGACGCCCACCGGCGGCACCCGCACGGAAGTGGCGCTGGGCGGATATTGGCAGGTCAGTCCGAACGTTGGCGTGTATGGCGAACTCGGCCAGATGTGGGCTGCGGGCGGCAGCGTCAGGACCGAGGGGGGACCCAACGGGAGCGTAGGTGTGACGGTGCGCTGGTAGTTCGCCGCGGTTGCGTCGGGTGAGGGGCGGGCATGGTCAGTGTCCGGCCCCGGGGTGGCGGAGGTAGCGCTTAGCCGACAGCAGCACTTGCGGCCGTCAGGCGCCGTGAACCGGAGCAGCCAGTTCTGGCAGACGAGACTTGCTGGGAGTTTTCTCTAGCGCTAACTCGCTGATGTAAAAGCGATTTGTTGGCTATGGGCCTTGATGGGAAGGCCAGATGGTGCCCGGGGCCGGAATCGAACCGGCACGCCTTGCGGCGGGGGATTTTGAGTCCCCTGCGTCTACCAATTTCACCACCCGGGCAAGGGGGTCGCGAACACGTCCAGATGACGGCTGCGGGAGAACGAAGACAGCGATTATATGCGGACTTTCATAAATTGTCAGGCGGCCCCGTATTGGGGCCGTCTGACCGGGCCAATTCCGGGCGCTGCCCGCAGGCGGCAACCCGGATCGGCCCCTTCCAATACTTACTTCTTTTCGGGCAGAAACCAGTTCATCACCAGGGCACATATGCCACCGGTGGCCACGCCCGACTCCAGCACGCTTTTGACCGCATGCGGCAGGTGCGACAGGATTTCCGGCACTTGCGACACGCCCAGGCCCAGGGCCAGGGACACGGCGATGATCAGCAGGGCGCGGCGGTCCAGGTGGATGCCGGCCAGGATGTTGATGCCCGAGGCGGCCACGGCGCCGAACATGACCATTGCGGCGCCGCCCAGGACGGGTTCCGGCACGGCTTGCAGCACGCCCGCCACGCCCGGGAACAGGCCCAGCAGGATCAGCATGCCGGCGATCCACACGCCGACGTGGCGGCTGGCGATGCCGGTCAGCTGGATCACGCCGTTGTTCTGCGCGAAGACCGAGCTGGGGAAGGTGTTGAACACGCCGGCCAGGAGCGAGTTCGCGCCGTTCACCAGGACGCCGCCCTTGATGCGCTGCATCCACAGCGGGCCTTCGACGGGCTGCTTGGACACCTTGCTGGTGGCGGTGACGTCGCCGATGGCTTCCAGGGACGTGACCAGGTAGATGATCAGCATCGGCACGAACAGTGCCCACGAGAAGCCCAGGCCGAAGTGCAGCGGCACGGGGATCTGGAAGAGCGCGGCCTCGCGGGCGCCGGTGAAGTCCAGGCGGCCCATGGAGGCGGCGGCGATGTAGCCGACGGCCAGCGCCAGGACGAGCGCGGTGCTGCGGATCCAGACGACCGGCACGCGGTTCAGCAGGATGATGGTGCCCAGCACCAGGCCCGACAGCGTCAGGTTTTCTGCGCTGGCGAAGGTGCCGTTGGCCATGGCGCCGAAGCCGCCGCCCATGCTGATCAGGCCGACCTTGATGAGCGTCAGGCCGATCAGCAGCACGACGATGCCGGTGACGAGCGGGGTGATCAGGCGTTTGACGAAGGGCAGGATGCGGCTGATGCCCATCTCGACGAATGAGCCGGCGATGACGACGCCGAAGATCGCGGCCATGACGGCTTCGACCGGGGTGCCTTGCTTGACCATGACCGAGCCGCCCGCGATCAGCGGTCCGACGAAGTTGAAGCTGGTGCCTTGCACGATGAGCAGGCCCGCACCCAGCGGGCCGAAGCGCTTGCACTGCACGTAGGTGGCGATGCCGGAGATGACCAGCGACATCGACACGATCAGCGTGGTGTCGCGGCTGCTGACGCCAAGCGCCTGGCAGATCAAGAGACCAGGGGTGACGATGGGGACCAGGATGGCCAGCAGGTGCTGAAGCGCGGCGACGAAGGCGACGGGAGGCGCGGGGCGATCGTCGGGGCCGTAGACCAGGTCATGGCTGGGCGCGTCGTCGGTGGCGCTATGGGGGGCGGGTTGGGAGAGGGAGGCGGGTTGCATGGCGGGAGGCCGGCCAGGTGGGGGTAGGAGGGGAAAGTGCGGGATTTTAGCGGGGAAGGCCCCGGCCCGCCCGGGGGCGGCATGGGCCCGGCGTTGGGGGCACGCCTGCTTGATAGAATTTCGGGCCGCCAACCGAATGTCGCCGAGGGCCCGCCGGGCCGGATATTGATGCAGAAACGCGCTAGATGGATCGGGATTGTCTTGGCTTTGGTCATCGCCGGTTTGCCAATGTCCCTGCTGATATTCGTGCTGGACGATGATCCGTATGCGGCGGCCGACAAGGGCGAATCGTATCGGGCCAGCATCTACAAGCGTTATCAGGACGTCGTCTACGCCGCCGTGCCCAGCAACGGCTATTACCGGATGGACGAGGCGGACCCGGAAAGCTTCAAGCCGTTCGACACGCTGGTCTACGATGGCCGCCAAGCCGCAAGAGACGCCCGTCACGTGTATTGCGGCAACCGGATCCTGCCGAGCATGTTGCCGGCGTCCACGCAATACCTGGGCAACAGCTATTTCGGCGATGGGTCGACGACTTATTACTGCTCGCTGTTTTCCGTGGTGAACCCCGAATTAGGCCCCGTGACCGAAGTCTGGCAGACGATCCTCTTCGGGTTGGGGCGCGGCGCCAAGCCGCAGAATTACCTGTACCCCTTCAAAGCCCTGCCCGCCAGCGCGCAGCCTTATCGGGCGCTGCTGGACCGTGACCTGGCGACCGACGGGGCAAAGGTGTTCTACCGCGGCAATGAAGTGCCGCAAGCCAATCCGGATACGTTGCGGCGGTTGCCCGCGTCCCGTGACGGCAGGGAGTTGCTAAGCGACGATTTCTTTGGCGACGGACGCCGGGTCTATTTCCATGAAGCGTTGCTGCCCCTGTCGGACGATCCCGGGCTGCGTGCGTTCATGGTCGGGGACCTGGATCGCGAGCCCTATCTATATGACCCGCGCGACGGCATGGTGTACGTGGGCACCCACGCCTTTGATGCGGCACACGCGCCGTACCGGTTGCTTAGTGAGGACGGGCAGCACGTGAAACAGGCGCTGTTTGCCGGTCGCGACGGCATTTATTTCTATAACGGCCAAAAGCTGCGGATGGAGCGGGCGGGCGATGATCCGTTCGCCTCCGGCGGGTTTACGGCGCTGTCGCCTTTTGTGTTTTCAGACGGCAAGCAGGTGCTGTTTTTGAAGGGGGCGGAATCCTGGAGTTCTTCCCGGGGCGGCGGCGGGTTGATTTCCCGCTCGACGCTGATCAAGCGCTTGAAGGACGCACCGGGCGGCGAATGGAAAAAGCTGGGCGACGTGTATCACCGGTTCGGTTCGGTCTGGCAGAACGGCGACCAGCGGTATTACCTGGACCAGACGGGCAGCAGCCAGCTCGTCTTCAGCCCCATTTACCGGATCATGGACCGCGAAACGGCGGATTTCCTGCTGCGCTCGCAGCAGACGTTGGATATCCGGATGGACGATATCCGCAAACTGATCCGGTCCGGAAAGCTGAGGGCACCGGTCAGCGACGACGTGCTGGAGGCGAGGGTCCGGTATCGAGGATTCTTGTCCTGGTTTTGACAAAGCATGTGTTCGGCCTGGCACATTACGGGCAAGCGGGCGCGGCCGGGTCGGGTATTGCGCGGCTTTGCGCCTTGTTGCCCAAGAAGAGAAAAACCACCAGCGCAGTCAGGACGGTGATGGCGGACAGCAGCATCAACAGGGTTGAGAATGCGCCGCCGGCGGCCTGCGCCAAGGTCGCACGTCCGACGCCGGGCAGCAGGTGCGCGGCGCTGGAAAAGTCGCCCGCGATCAGTCGTTGGGCGGCGGTTGCCGCATGCGCTTCCTGGCCGGGGACGTGCCCCGCGATCTGGCCCGCGGTAAGCGTCCCAAGCACCGCGCTGACGATCGCCAGGGCCAGGCCTTCGCCTGCGACGCGGGTCGTGCTGAAAATGCCTGTCGCCATGCCTGCCCGCTCTATCGGCACGACGCTGACCGCCAGGCCGTCCATCAGGCCCCAGGGCAAGCTGATGCCGACGCCGATCATCAGCAGGGGCGCGATGGGTGCGTGGATGCCGGCGTGCCCCATCGCGACGCTTAGCCATGCGAGTCCCGCTGCGGAAACCAGCAGCCCGGCCGCGCAGATGGTCGCGGGCGCGAGCCAACGGGTGAGCAGGCCGGCGGCGACGGGCAGCACCACCAGCGGCGCGGACAGCGCGATCATCAAGCGTCCTGCCTGGATCTCGCGCATGCCCTCAATGGCGATGAAGTGGACCGGCAGCAGGATAAGCAGCACGACGAACGCATAGGCCGGCGCCGCGGCAAGCAGTTGCACGCCCAGAAAGCGCGGAAAGCGGAACAGGTCCAGGTCCAGCATCGGTCTCGCGGTCCGGCGTTCGATGACGGTGAAAGCCGCGAACAGCGTTGCGGCGCAAGCCAGCATTGCGATGGTCCAGGGATTGCTCCAACCCTCTTGCGGCGCGCGCATGATCCCGCAGGTCAGTAGTGTCAGGGCAGAGGTGAATGCCGCCGCTCCGGGCCAGTCCAGGCGCCCGGCCTCCGGGTCGCGCGTTTCGCGCAGGAACGCAGCGCCGACGACAAATGCCACGACGGCGACGCCGGTCACAAGCAGGAAGATGCTGCGCCATCCGAAATGCTCGATCAGCAAGGCGGAGGAGATCGGTCCGAACGACAAGCCGATGCCGAAGCTGGTGCCCAGCAGGCTGAACGCGCGGATGCGCTGTCGTCCGTTGAACTCTTGCGCCAGGGCAGCGGCGCCGGCGGAGAAGATCGCGGCGCCGCCCAAGCCCTGCGCGGCCCGCAGTAGATCGAAGCTTGTGATGCCCGGCGCGTACAGCAGGCCAATGGAGGCTGCGATGAAGGTCGCCGCGCCAGCAAGAAATATCCGGCGCCGGCCGAAGCGATCCGCCAGCGCGCCGGCCAACAACAGGGTGCTGCCGAACGCCAGCATGAAGGCGTTGGTCACCCAGTTCAACGCCTCGGCGGAGCCGCCCAGCGCATGGCTGATGGAGGGCAGCGCAACGGCGGGGCCGGTAAAGCTCAGCGGCATGGCGGCGGAAGCCAGGCATACGGCAAGCAGGATCAAGGCTTTCCGCCACGCGGCGTTTTGAGTTGAAGAGGGGGGCGTCATGGATGGGACATAAGAATTAAAGGGGAGACGACATTGAAGATAGCGGTATGTCAGTCTGCAAAAAATAGGCTAAAAATCCGTATATTCAGGAACAAAATTCTTTAATCGGAGCAATATGGATCGCCTGAGCGGGTTGATGCCGTTTGTGCGCAGCGCTGAGTTGGGGGGATTCGCCGCAGCGGGGCGCGACTTGGGGCTGTCGCCGTCGGCCGTCGGCAAGGCGGTCGCCAAGCTGGAAAAGGAGCTGCACGTGCGGTTGTTCCAGCGCAGTACGCGCCGGATGCAGCTCACCGAAGAAGGGCGGATTTTCCACGAGCGCTGCCGGCGCATCCTTGAAGATCTGGACGACGCCCACGCCATGCTGGCGCAGACGCTTGAAGTGCCGCGGGGGCGGCTGCGCGTCAGCACGCCGACCGTCAGCTACCACTTCTTGCTGCCGGCCCTGCGGGCGTTTGCGGCGCGTTATCCCGAGATCGAGCTCGACATCGATTTCAACGATCGCCTGGTGGACCTGATCGGCGAACGCGTCGACGTCGCTATCCGCAGCGGAAACCTGCCCGATTCGCGCCTGATGGCGCGCCCCGTTGGCCGGTACAGGATGATGCTGTGCGCGTCGCCTGAGTATCTGGCCCGGTATGGCATCCCGGCCTGCGTGCGGGACCTCGACCAGCATCTGGGCGTGCGGTTCCGGTTTACCGACACAGGCGTATTGCAGGATTGGCCCCTTCCGAAAGGGGCGGACGAGCCGGACTTCAAGGTTCGCACGGTGTTGACCTGCAACAACATGGAGGCGTTGCTGGGGGCCACCATCAAAGGGTTCGGCATTGGCTGGATGCCTGACTTCCTGGTCGACGACGCGATCGCCAATGGCGCCCTGCAAGCAGTGCTTGTCGAAGCGGTTCAAACCCAGGGGCAATTCCAGGCGATCTGGCCGTCAAGCCGCAACCTGTCGCCGAAAGTCAGGGTGTTCGTGGACTTCATGGCCCAGCGCCTGTTCAAGTAGGCGATGCCGGATTTCGTTGGGGCGCGCCTCTGCGGCCAAGCCGGATGGTCGCCTGCCGCGCCGCCATGCCGCCCTTGAAAAGCCCCTGATAGCCCCCACAACAGTAGGGTTTCCGGGATGCCGCGCAGCATTGCCGTCCCGGCACCCGTATTGTTATTTGTCCCTAATTTTTCCGACCTTCCCGTAAAACTATGAGCCAAACCGCCACGTCTTCCACGTCCGAAACCCTGGGGTTCCAGGCCGAGGTGAAGCAACTGCTGCACCTGATGATCCATTCGCTGTACAGCAACAAGGAAATCTTCCTGCGCGAGCTGGTGTCGAACGCATCGGACGCCTGCGACAAGCTGCGCTTTGAAGCCATCGACCAGCCCGAGCTGCTGGAAGGCAATGGCGAACTGGCCATTGCTGTCAGCTACGACAAGGCCGCCCGCACGATCACGATCTCGGACAACGGGATCGGCCTGTCGCGGGAAGAGGCCGTGTCCAACCTGGGCACGATCGCACGTTCCGGCACGCGGGAATTCTTTTCCCAACTGACGGGCGACAAGCAGAAGGATGCGCAACTGATTGGCCAGTTCGGCGTGGGCTTCTATTCGTCGTTCATCGTGGCGGACAAGGTCACGGTGGTCAGCCGCCGCGCCGGCGCCGCGGACGCGATCCAGTGGGAATCGGACGGGCAGGGCGAATTCACGATTGCCGCCGCCGAGAAGGCCACGCGCGGCACGGACGTGACGCTGCATTTGCGCGCCGACGAAGACGACCTCTTGAACGGCTGGAAGCTGCGCGAGATCCTGCGCCGCTACTCGGACCACATTTCCCTGCCCATCCGCATGGCCAAGGAAGAGTGGGATCAAGAGAAGGGCGAACAGGTCAAGACCGACGAACTGGAAACGGTGAACCAGGCCAATGCGCTGTGGGCCCGCAGCAAGTCGGACGTAACCGAGGAGCAGTACCGCGAGTTCTACAAGACGGTGTCGCACGACTACGACGACCCGTTGGCCTGGACGCACAACCGCGTGGAAGGCCGCAGCGAATACACGCAGCTGCTATACGTGCCCAAGCATGCCCCGATGGACATGTGGGACCGCGACGGCCGCCATGGCGTGAAGCTGTACGTCAAGCGCGTGTTCATCATGGACGATGCCGACCAGCTGCTGCCGTCGTACCTGCGTTTCGTGCGCGGCGTGATCGATTCGGCGGACCTGCCGCTGAACGTGTCGCGTGAAATCCTGCAGGAAAGCCGCGACGTGCGCGCCATCCGCGAAGGTTCCGCCAAGCGCATCCTGTCGCTGCTGGAAGACCTGGCCGAGAACAAGCCGGAAGACTACGCCACGTTCTGGTCGGAATTCGGCCAGGTGTTGAAGGAAGGCGCGGGCGAAGACTCGGCCAATCTGGAACGCATCGCCAAGCTGATGCGCTTTGCGTCCACGCATTCGGGCGACCAGGCGCAGACGGTGTCGTTCGCCGACTACGTGTCGCGCATGAAGGAAGGCCAGGACAAGATCTACTACGTGACGGCGGATACGTTTGCCGCGGCCAGCAACAGCCCGCATCTGGAGATCTTCCGCAAGAAGGGCATCGAAGTGCTGCTGCTGTCGGACCGCGTGGACGAATGGATGCTGTCCTACCTGCGCGAATTCGACGGCAAGTCGCTGGTGTCGGTAGCCAAGGGCGGCCTGGACCTGGCCGAACTGGCTGACGAAGAAGAGAAGAAGCACCAGGCCGAAGTGGCCGAAGACTTCAAGCCGCTGGTCGAGCGCCTGCAGAAGACGCTGGAAGAGCAGGTCAAGGAAGTGCGCGTGACCCTGCGTCTGGTGGATTCGCCGGCATGCGTGGTGGTGGGCCAGAACGAACTCAGCCCGCACCTGCTGCGCATGCTGAAGGCCGCCGGCCAGGAAGCGCCCAATGTGAAGCCGGTGCTGGAAATCAATCCGGAACACCCGCTGTTGGCCCGCATCCGCGCAGCGGAAGACGGCGAATTCGACCAATGGGCGCGTCTGCTGCTGGATCAAGCCTTGCTGGCCGAAGGCGCCCAGATCGCGGACCCGGCTGCCTTCGTGAAGCGCTTGAACGCGCTGCTGCTGAAGTAAACCGCAAGCGGATTGGAGAGAAAAGGGCGCCTGTGAGGGCGCCCTTTTTGTTGGCGTGGAAACTAAAATATTCCCGATCGGCAATTTGTCGCGCCTTGAGGCATGCGATTTGATGAAATCTTCCCGTTCGGGAATATTTCATCGAAATTGATCGATGAAGCGTAATAACTTCCCGATCGGTAATGAAAGTTGGTTTTTCCTCTGAAAGCACCATAAACTTACCGAACGGTAATTCAGGAGAGTCCCATGTCCCCGCAAGATGCATCTGATGGCATCCCGGCGATGCCCGTCGCGGTCCACTCTTCGGTCGAGTTAGGCGAACTGGTGAAGGCCGTGAGGCGTTCGCAAGGTTTGCTGCAGACCGACCTGGCCGGCCTGTCAGGCACGGGCAACCGTTTTGTGGTGGATCTGGAACGGGGCAAACCCACCCTGCAATTGCAGAAGGTGTTGGACATGCTGGATCTGCTGGGTCTTGAAGTGCAGGTGGCGCCCAAGCCTGCGAGTCTGCCATGACCGTCGCCGACGCCCTGGACCTGTATCAGGCCGACTGCAAGGTCGGCCGCTTGTTCGACGAACGCCCGCTGCGGTTTGTCTACGACGATGCGTGGTTGAACTCGCCCGGCGCGCGAGCCATCTCGCCAGCCATCGCGCTGAATGGACACGATCACGCGGGTGATGCCGTACATGCCTTCTTCGAAAACCTGCTGCCCGAAGGGCACGTCCGCAAGTTTTTGCAGATCAGCCGCCACGCGACGACAGTATTCGGCTTGTTGCGCAGCGTAGGGGGCGATACCGCCAGCGGACTGACAATACTGCCGCAAGGCGAACAACCGGCTCCTCCACATTACCGGCCTTCGACATGGCAGGAGGTGGCGGCGCGTTTGCGCAATGGGGCGGTGCCGGCGTTGGTGGCCGAGAACGCCGAGGGCGCGCGCATATCGCTGGCAGGCGCACAGGACAAGTTGCTGTTGATGGTGGCGCAGGATGGCTCGCCCGCGCTGCCTGAGGGAACGGCCCCGTCCTCGCATATCCTGAAGCCGGACATCCAGGGCCTGGACGGCGTGTGGGCGTCGGCCCTGAACGAAGCCCTGGTGATGCAACTGGCAGACAAGCTAGGGCTGGGCGTAGCGCAAGCCTGCTATCAGTCCGACACGCGCGCCTGCCTGATAAGGCGCTATGACCGTCTGCCCGACGGGCAAGGCGGGCTGTTGCGCTTGCACCAATTGGATCTGTGCCAATTGGCGGGAAAACCGTCCGATGTGAAGTACGAGGCGGACGGTGGACCGACGCTGGCGGACTGCTGCAAGCTGTTGAAGGCCATGAGCGTTGGCGCAACCGACTTGAAGCGGTTCCTGCAGTGGGTGATTTTCAATCTGTGCGTGGGCAATAACGATAGTCATGCCAAGAATCTGTCCGTGCTGCAGACCGCCGATGGACGCTATCGCCTGGCACCGTTCTACGATCTGATGTGCACGGCGATGTATCCGGGGCTGGCCAAGCATTTCGCGTTCGCCATCGGCGGTGAAATGAAGCCGGGCAATATTGGGCCGGCACAGCTTGACGCGATGGCCCACGACCTGGGCTTTAATCCGCGCTACGTCAGAGCAGTGGCGCGGGCGCTGATGGCCGAACTGCCGGCCGCATTGGATCAGGTGCAGTCATCCCTCCTGGAGCAAGCCGCCGCCGGCACCGAGCGCACGCTGATTGAACGCTTGGGCCGGTGGATCGCGTCCAACACGCGCAAACACGCTAAGCGGTGGGAATAAGCACCGCGTCCAGGGCCAGCGCGCCGCTGCCTTGCGGCAAGGCCAGCAGCGGGTTGATCTCGACCGAGCTGAAGTCGTTGCGCCGCGCGTAGGCGAAGCGCGACAGCGCGACCAGCGCATCGGCCAGCGCCTCGATATCGCACGGCGGCGTGCCGCGTGCGCCTTGCAGCAACGCATAGCCTTTGATTTCGCGAATCATCGACAGCGCCTGCTCGCGGCCAAACGGCGCCAGGCGGAAGCTGACGTCTTTCAGCACTTCCACGAAGACGCCGCCCAGCCCGAACATGACCACCGGCCCGAACACCGGGTCACAATGCACACCCGCGATGCACTCCACGCCTTTTTTTGCCATCGGCGCGACCAGCACGCCGTCGATGCGCGCGTCGGGGCGGTGGGTACGGACGCTGTCCAGGATGGCGGCATGGGCGCCGCGTACCCCATCGTCGCCGGACAGGCCCAGCTTCACGCCGCCCACGTCGCTCTTGTGAAGGATGTCGGGCGACACCACTTTCAGCACGACCGGGCCACCCATTCCGGCGGCGGCGCGTGCGGCCGCGTCGGCGTCGGCAGCCAGCGTGCAGTCGGGCACCGGCAGGCCGGCTTGGCGAAGCACGTCCATGGCTTGCACTTCGTTGTAGGAGGCCAGCAGCGGCGCTGTGGTTTGCACAGAAGGGATGGCCTGATCCGGGTCGGCATCCGGCTGCGCAGCCAGGCCCGCCACCGCGCCGATCGTACGGATCGCGGCGCTGGGGTCCGTGAATACCAGGGTGCCCAGCTTTTCCAGTTCGCGGCGGCGTTCGGGCGCAAACAGCGCGCTGATGGCCAGCGGCACGTCGGGCCGGCGTGCGCGCATTTCCCGGGCGAAGGTTTCGAAGGTGGGCCACAGGGCCTCGGACGAGCCGGCCGCGGCCAGGAAGACCGCCAGCGCGTCATAGCGGCCATCGGCCAGCATGTCTTCGGCGGTGGCCAATAGCAGCCCGGGTTCGGAGACGATCTGGCCGGTGACATCGACCGGGTTGCGGCCACTGGCGAACGGCACCCGTTCCAGCAGTCTGGCCTGCGCGTGGGCGGCGGGTTCGGGCAGCGACAACCCCGCGTCCTGGGCGTCGTCCGCCATCAGCGCGCCCACGCCGCCGGATATCGTGAAGATGCCCAGGCGTTTACCTTGGGGCAGTTGCTTCCAGGTGTCCAGCGCATAGCCCAGGTTGAAGAATTCTTCGATGGTGCGGGCGCGCACCGCGCCGTATTGGCGGAACAGGGCGTCATAGACCGCGTCGTCGCCCGCCAGCGCGGCGGTGTGCGAGGCGGCGGCCTGCGCACCGGCCTGGGTGCGGCCGATCTTGGTGACGACGACCGGCTTGCCGGCTTCGCGCGCCGCGGACAGGGCGCGGCGCAGCTTGTCGCCGTCGCGGCAGCCTTCCATGTACGTCATGATGACCCGCGTGTCGGCATCGCGGGCCAGCCATTCAATGCAGTCTGCCACGTCGACGTCGGCCTCGTTGCCGGTGCTGATCCAGTGCGACAGCCCTAAGCCCCGGTCGCGCGCCATGCAGTAGGCGTAGGCGCCGAACGCGCCGCTTTGCGACACCATCCCGATGCCGCCGGGGGCGACCGTGCCGTTGGCGGGGGCGGGGGAGAACGTGGCGTAGATGTTGCGCCGGATGTTCATGTAGCCCAGGCAATTGGGGCCCAGCAGCCGGATGCCGCGCTCGCGGGCGATGGCGCACAGCTGTTCTTGCATGGCGACGCCGGCGGCGCCGGTCTCCGAAAACCCGGAGGTGAACACCACGGCACCACCGACCTGGCCGGGCCGTGCCTGTTCCAGCGCTTGCGCGGCAAGCGCTGCAGGTACGGCCAGAATCACCAGATCGGCCTCGCCGTCCAGTGCCGCCAGATCGGGCGTCGCGGGCAAGCCCTGAATGGATTCCGCACGCGGGTTGATGGGCAGGATGCGGCCGTCGTAGCCATGCTGGCGCAGCAGGCTGACGGGCATGGCGCCGATCTTGCCGGGCGTGGCGGATGCGCCGACGATGGCGATGCTGCGCGGGTTGAACAAACGGGTCAGCGAGGAATCGGGATTCTGGGTCATGGTCTGGGCAAGAAGGTTCAGCGAACGCAAGCGGGATACGCGTTCAGGAAAAACGCACGACGCTTCGGCCGGTGCTGCCGCGTTCCAGCATGGCGGCCAGCGCCTGGGGCAGGTCGCGGGGTTCGATCACGCGCGAGGCAAGGTCCAGGCGCGCGGGGCGGTAGTCGGCGGCCAGCTTTTGCCACAGCGCGCGGCGCAGCGGCATCGGGCTGTTGGCGTTGATGCCCAGCAGCTTGACGCCGCGCAGGATGAACGGAATGACCGAGGCGGGCAGGTCGGCCCCACCGGCATTGCCGAAGGCGGCGGCGACCCCGTCGGGCCGCAGGCTGGCCAGGGCGTGGGCCAGCAGTTTGCCGCCCACGGAATCGATGATGCCGGCCCAACGGGTGCTCATCAGCGGTTTCTGCGGACCTGACAGGTCGGGCGGCGCGATGACCTCGGCGGCGCCGAGCGACCGCAGATAGTCGCCGGCCTCCGGTTTGCCGGACATGGCGCACACCGTGTAACCGCGCTGGCTGAGGATGTCGATGGCAATGCTGGCGACGCCGCCCGTGGCGCCCGTCACCAGCACTTCGCCTTGTTCGGGTGTCAGCCCGCAGTGCTCCATCCAGTGCAGCGACAGGGCGGCGGTGTAGCCGGCAGCGCCCAGCACGGCGGCGTCGCGCAAGCTGATGGCGGGTGGCAGGGGCAGTACCCAATCGTGGCGCACGCGTGCGTATTCCGCATAGCCGCCGTCGCAGTCCACGCCGATGCCAAAGCCGTGCACCACGACTTCCTGCCCGGGTGGCAGCGCCGGTTCCGCGGAATGCACGACGGTGCCCGAGAGGTCGATGCCGCCGATGCGCGGATAGTCGCGGACGACGTTGCCGCGCCCGGCTTGCGCCAGCGCATCCTTGTAGTTCAGGCCGGCGTAGGCCACCTTGATCAAGGTATCGCCGGCGGACAGCTGATCTACCGTCAACGTGTCGAAGCGGCCTTGCGGGGCCTCGCCGGCCGGGCCGGCATGCAGGCGATAGGCCTGGAATTCTGGAGTGCTCATGGGGGTCTCCTTCAGGCGGTCAGGCGTGCGCCAGCAGGCGGCGCGCCAGCGTGGCGCGATGCAGTTCGTTGGCGCCGTCGTAGATGCGGAACGGGCGCATTTCCTGCCAGATCATGGCCACGGGGGTGTCGTCCGACAGCCCCGCCGCGCCCATCATCTGCACCGCGCGGTCGGCCACGCGGTTCACGGCTTCGGACACGAAGACCTTGGTCATGGCGCTGTGCTGCTTCACCGAAAGCCCTGCGTCCATGCGACGGGCGCAATCCAGCGTCATCAGCCGGCTGGCGTGCAGGTCGATGTGCGAATCCGCCACCATGGCCTGGATCTGCTGCAGGTCGGCCAGGCGCGAGCCGAAGGATTCACGCTGCACGACGTAGGCCTGCGCGGTGTCCAGCGCCCGGCGGGCGCGGCCGATGTAGCGCATGCAGTGCGACAGGCGGGCGGGCTCCAGCCGCAATTGCGCGTATTCCAGGCCGCGGCCGGGTTCGCCCAGCACGGCGTCGTCGCCGACTTCGCAGCCGTCCAGTTCGATCTCGGCGTGGCCGCCGATCTGGTAGCCCGTGACCATGCCGATATCGCGCACGACGCGATAGCCCGGGGTGTTGGCAGGCACCACGAACAGGGTGGCGCCCGCGTCCGTTTGCGCCAGCACCAGCGCGAAGTCCGCGCCCACGCCACCGCTGATGAACTGCTTGTGCCCGTTCAGCACCCAGCGCTGCCCGCGCCGTTCGGCGCGGGTGCGCAGCATGGACGGGTCGGAACCGGCGCCCGGCGCGGGCTCGGTCATGGCAAAGCAGGCGCGCTGTTCGGCGCGGACCAGGGGCCGCAGGTAGCGCTCCTGCTGGGCGGGCGTGCCCAGGCGCAGCAGCGTCAGCATGTTGGGTTGATCGGGGGCGGCGCAGTTCAGGGCGGCAGGCCCCAGGAACCCGCGTCCTGCCGCCTCCAGCACCTGGGCCAGCGCACTCCAGCCCAGGCCCAGCCCGCCCCATTCGACGGGCAGTTGCGGCGCATACAGGCCCGCCTGGCGCGCCTGGTCGCGCAGGCGCGCCACGCATCGGTCCAAGGCGGCGACGTCCCGCGCGATGGCAGGAGATTCCGCGGGGATGGCGACCTCGTCCACGAAGCGGCGCACGCGTTCGCACAGGTCTGCGATGGCGTCGGTGTCAGGGGCTTGATCCGCCGGCATGGCGGTCGGATTGGCGGCGCTCATTGGATCTTGGTCCCGGTGGACTGCACCAGCTTGCCCCACCAAACGGTTTCGTCGGCGATCTGCTTGGCGAATTCGGTGGGCGAGCTACCCAAGGGCTCTGCGCCCAGTTCCTGGAAGCGGGTGCGCAGTTGCGGATCCTGCAAGGCCTTGACCACGGCGGCGTGCAGGCGGTCGACCACGGCCGGGGGCGTGCCCGCCGGCGACATCAGGCCTTTCCAGGCCATCACCACGAATCCCGTCTGGCCGGCTTCGTCGAACGTGGGGATATCGGGGGCGGCGGAAGCGCGCTGGTCGCTGGGCACGGCCAAGGCGCGGATCGTGCCCGCCTTCACCTGCGGCAGCAGTGCGGGCATGTTGTCGATCATGAAGTCGATATGGCCGGCCACCAAGTCGGTGATGGCCGGGCCCGTGCCCTTGTAGGGCACATGCTCGGCTTGCAGGCCGGCCTGTTGCTTCAGCAGTTCTCCGGCCAGTTGGGCGGGAGATCCGTTGCCGGGCGACCCGAAAGACAGTTTGCCGGGATTGGCGCGGGCATATTGCAGGAATTCCTGCAGGGTCTTGGCGGGCAGGGACTTCGTCACCACCATCAGGTTGTGCTCTTTTTCGATGCAGGTGATGGCGGTCAGGTCCTTGGCCGGATTGAACGGCATGTTGGCGTACAGGCTGGGATTGATGACGGTGGGGCCGGCCGCGGCCAGCAGCAACGTGTAGCCGTCGGGAGCGGACCGGGCGACGAAGTCTCCGCCGATGTTGCCGCCGGCCCCCGGCTTGTTTTCAACGATGACGGGCTGGCCCAGGATGGGGTGCAGCGCTTCGGCCAGCAACCGCCCCAGGATGTCGGTCGAGCCGCCGGGAGCGAACGGAATGATCAATCGGACGGGCTTGTCGGGATAGGCGGCCGCGGCCTGTGGCGCGACCGCGGTGAACGCCAGCGCGGCCACCGTGGCGGCGATCCATTTGGGCAGGTGCTTGTGCAGCATGTCAGTCTCTCCTTTGGTTCAAGGCCTGTTTCGGGGTACAGGCCCGGTGGGCCGCAGGCTTCTACTGGCTGCGGTCCCGGGTTCGCCCAAGCCTAGCGGCCGGGCGTGTAACCTGCCTGGGTCAGCGTATGGCGGGCGATGGTCAGTTGATGGATCTGGCTCGTGCCTTCGTACAGGCGGAACAGGCGCACGTCGCGATAGAAGCGTTCAATGCCCTGGTCGGCGATGTAGCCGTACCCGCCATGCATTTGCACGCAGCGGTCCGCCACGCGCCCGCACATTTCCGACGCGAAGTATTTGCAGATCGAGGCGTTTAGCGTCACGTCCTGGCCGGCGTCGCGTTCGCGCGC
This sequence comes from Achromobacter sp. 18P8.1.1, assembly GCF_057799415.1. Lineage (NCBI taxonomy): Bacteria > Pseudomonadati > Pseudomonadota > Betaproteobacteria > Burkholderiales > Alcaligenaceae > Achromobacter > Achromobacter sp. 18P8.1.1. The sequence continues at coordinate 120,104 of NZ_JBYOKH010000003.1, forward strand.
GGTTTGCAGCACCAGCGCCAATGCCGCCTGGATTTCCGTCTGGCAGTCGGCCAGCATCGCCTGGATCAACTGGAAGTCCATCAGCGGCTTGCCGAACTGCTGACGCTCGGCCACGAAGCGCATGGTGTCGTCCAGCATGCGGATGGCCGGGCCGATGCACAGCGCGGCCAGATGGATGCGTTGCTTGTTCAGGACTTTCATGGCCGTCTTGAAGCCCATGCCGGCCTGGCCGCCGATGATGTTGGCGGCGGGCACGCGGCAGTTGTCGAAATGGACGGACGACACGGGCGACCCGGCCTGGCCCATTTTTTCGTAAGGCTGGCCGGTAGATAGCCCGGGCGTGCCGCGTTCCACGATGAAGGCCGAGATCCCCTTGGCGCCGGGCGCATCGGGATCGGTGCGCGCCATGACGGTGAACAGACCGGCCAGCGGTGCATTGGTGATGAAGCACTTTTCGCCATTCAACACGAAGCTGTCGCCCTCGCGCACGGCGGTCGTGCGTAGCGCCGTGGCGTCGGATCCCGCCTGCGGTTCGGTCAGCGCGAAGCATCCCGTCAATTCGCCGGACGCCATCCTGGGCAGGTAGCGTTCCTTCTGCTGCTCGGTGCCGTCGGCCACCAGGGCCTCGGAACCGATGCCGGTATTGGTGCCGACCCGCGCGCGGAATGCCACGGAACATTGCGACAGTTCGATCGCGGCCCGGATCAGTTCTTCGGTGCTCATGCCCGCGCCGCCGTAGGCCTCTGGGATCGAGTAGCCGAACATGCCCTGGGCGGCCATGGCGCGCACCAGATCGTCGGGCACCTCGTCCAGGCGGGCCACTTCGGCTTCGCGGGGCACGAGCTGTTCGCGGACAAAGCGTCGCAGCGATTCCAGGAAGGCGGGGAAGCCGTCAGGGTCTCTGATCATGAAATGTCTCCATTTTTCTAGTTGCGGCGCCTGCCGGATTGGGATGTCTGGTCCGGGGCGACTGATGATTCAGGCTAGCAAAGCGCCGCCCAATGCGAGACAAGTGTTTCGCTATCTTGAACGTGCGGCGCGCCGGAACCGCGTGGCCTTGCTCTATCATCGGCATCAGGGCCCCGCGCGTCCGACGCGGCGCCGACTTCCGGATTGCGACCATGACCACGCCCCTGGGCGGCCGCCACCCTGACCCCGCATTCGCCACCACGCTGGCCCATGGCCTGTCGCTGTTGCAGACCTTCCGGCATGGCGAACCGGCGCTCAGCAACCGCGAACTGTCCGACCGCACCGGTCTGTCCAAGGCGACGATCTCGCGGCTGACCTCGACGCTGGTGCAACGCGGCCTGCTGCGCTACGACAGCAGCCTGCGCCGCTACCGGCTGGGCACGGCGCTGTTGTCGTTGAGCTACCCGCTGCTGGCCAGCATCAAGCTGCGGCAACTGGCGCGGCCCCTGATGACCCGGTTGGCGAATTCGGCAGGCGGTTCGGCGTCACTGGGCATGCACCATGGCATGCACATGGTGTATCTGGAGACCTGCCGCGGCCATGACGCCGTGGCATTCCGCCCCGATATCGGCGCCATGCTGCCCCTGCTGCAGTCCGCCATGGGACGCGCCTGGCTGGCGCAGGCCGACGCCGGGCAGGCCGAGTCGCTGCTGGAGGCATCGCGCCAGCAGGACCCTGCGGCGTGGCAGCGCAATGTGGCTGGCTGGGAGCAGGCGCGCCGCGACTACGCCCTGCATGGCTATTGCCTGGCCGAGGGCGACTGGCACACCGATGTGCACGCCGTGGCCGTGCCCATGCGCCGGCGCGTGGACGGGCAAATATTCGTCTTCAACTGCGGCGTGCCCGTGCGGCGGCTGCGTGGGGGGGATCTGCGCCGGCGCATCGCGCCGCGCCTCGTCAGCCTGGTGGCGCGGGTGGAAAAAATGCTGGAGCGTCAGGATGGCGCCTGACCGCGATCGCGACTTTGCGACCACCTTGGCGCACGGCATCGATATCCTGGCGTGTTTCCGGGCGGATCGTCCCGAACTGGCCAACAAGGATTTCGCGCTGCAGACCGGCTTGTCCAAGAGCGCGGTGGCGCGCTTGACGCACACGCTGGTGGAATTGGGTTTCCTGCAGCGGTCGGGGCCGCCTGCCCGGTATCGGCTGGGTGCGTCGGTGCTGGCGCTGAGCTACCCCTTGCTGGCCAGCATGCAGATCCGCCAACTGGCGCGGCCGTTGATGAAGCAATTGGCCGACCACGCCTGTGGCGCGGTGTCGTTGGTGGTGCGCGACCGCCTGCAGATGGTGTTCGTCGAAACCGCCCGATCCAACGACGCCTTGCAGACGCGTCCGGACATCGGCGGGTCGTTGCCGCTCTTGGCCAGTGCCGCCGGCAAGGCCTGGCTGTGCCGGGCGCCGGACAGCGAACGGGCGGCCGTGCTGAACCAGCTGCGCGTAGCCGACGCCGGTCACTACGCCCAGCATTTCGCCAGCCTGGAGACTGCTGCCCGCGATCTGGAGCGCAAGGGCTATTGCGGCAACAACATGCAGTGGCGCCCGGACGCCTTCGGCTTTGCAGCGCCGCTATGCCGCCCCTACCAGTCGCTGTTGTACGTATTCAACTGCGGCGTGCCGTCAGGCGATGGCCCTTACCGGGAACGCGCGGCGGACATCGGGCCCCGATTGGTGGCCCTGGCGCGGGAAACGGAGCAGTTGCTGGGGCTTTCCTGACCGGATTCGTGACCCCAAGTCAAAAGTGTTTACCCGTCAGACGGCTTTTTCCGCAAGGATGCAGCCGTCATACTGCAGCCCTGTCTCCCCGATATGCCCGCCAATTCTGGCCGGCCACGCCCCAGGGACACCCTGCCGGCGCGATCGAACCCAAGGAACCTGCATGAACCCGCAAGATACCCAACCGGTGAAAGCCGGCCTGCCGTTGTTGGCGCTCGCCGTCGGTGCGTTTGGCATCGGCGTGACCGAGTTTTCCCCCATGGGCCTGCTGCCCGTCATCGCCGAGGGCGTGAACGTGTCCATTCCCAGCGCGGGCATGCTGATCAGCGCCTACGCGATCGGCGTGATGGTCGGCGCGCCGCTGATGACCTTGGCGTTTTCGCGCTGGTCGCGGCGCAAGGCGCTGATCCTGCTGATGGCGATCTTCACCATCGGCAATATCCTGTCTGCCCTGTCCCCGAATTACACGACGCTGCTGCTGGCGCGTCTGGTCACCAGCCTGAACCATGGCGCTTTCTTCGGTCTGGGCTCGCTGGTGGCGGCCAGCGTGGTGCCGCGCCACAAGCAGGCGAGTGCGGTGGCGACCATGTTCATGGGCCTGACCATCGCCAACGTGGGCGGCGTGCCCGCCGCGACGTGGCTGGGGCAGGTAATCGGCTGGCGCATGTCGTTTGCGGCCACCGCCGTGCTGGGCCTGATCGCCATGCTGTCCTTGTGGTTCGCGTTGCCGGCGGGTGAAGCCGGACGCCGTCCCAACGTGCGCCATGAGCTGGCCGTGCTGAAGAGCCCCGTCGTGCTGCTGGCGCTGTTGACCACGGTGCTGGGCGCAGGCGCCATGTTCACGCTGTACACCTATATCGCCCCGACCCTGGCGGACATCACCGGCGCATCGCCCGCCTTCATTACTGGCATGCTGGTGCTGATTGGCCTGGGCTTCACGCTGGGTAACGGCCTGGGTGGCCGCATGGCCGACCGCTCGCTGGATGGCACGCTGATCACGTTCCTGGTGATCGTCATCATCGACCTGCTGGCGTTCCCGTGGATCGGTTCCACCCCTGTCGGCGCGGCGATTTCGCTGCTGATCTTCGGTGTGGCCACTTTCGCCGTGGTGCCGCCGCTGCAAATGGGCGTGATGCGGGCCGCGACCGATGCGCCTGGCTTGGCATCGTCGGTGAACGTGGGTGCCTTCAACCTGGGCAATGCGGTCGGCGCCGCAGCGGGTGGCGCGGTGATTTCGGCCGGCATGGGTTATGCCGCCGTGCCGATCGCCGGCGCCGTCATCGCCGTGGCTGGTCTGGTGCTGGTGCTGTTGCAGCGCGCCGCCAATCAGCGCCGCAGGCTGGCCGTGCAGGGCTGCTGAGCCCTGCGCGGATTGCCGGCCCGGGTCGACCGGGCCGGTTTTTTTTGTCTAGAAATCGAATGACGCCACCAGCTCGTAAGTCCGCCCGGGCGCGACCAGGACCTGCCCGGTGTCGCGTCCGCCGTAGTACGCATACAGCTTGTCCGTCAGGTTGCGCACTCGGAATGTCAGCAGGGCGGGCCGGATCCGGTAGCTGACGGCCGCATCCACGGTGGTGTAGCCGTTAATGCGGATCTGGTTGGCGCGGTCGGTGTATATCTTGCCGGTGTGGTTCAGGCCGACGAACAGATTCATCGGCACGTCCTTGAAGCGATAGTTGGCGTACAGATTGAGGATCCGCTCGGGCACGTTCGGCGGCGTGTTGCCGATGCGCGACGTGCCATCGCCTTCGATCAGGGAATCATAGCGGGCATTCAACATGGCGACGTTGCCCGACAGCGTGAACTGGGGCGTGACGCGCCAGTCGGCCGAGAGCTCCACGCCGCGTGAAGATTGCTTGCCGTTGTTCACCGTCAGGGCGGCGTTGGCCGGGTCGCGCGAGAGCACGTTGTCCAACGTGATGTGATAGACGGCCGCCGTCCACTCCACATTGTCCAGGCTTTGCTTGAAGCCCAGTTCCCATTGCTCGCCCTTGGACAGCGGGAAGTCCGCGTTGGACTGTGACAGCAGGAACAGCGAGCCCACGGGCAGCGTGGCGTTGGTGTATTGCGCGTAGACCGACGACGAGGGCGTCAGGTCCACCACCGTGCCCAGGCGCGCGGAGCTGGCGGAGTACCGCGTGCCGAATTCGCTGCGCGTGCCGGCGTTCAGGTCGGTCACGCTGCGGTCCACGCGGATTCGGTCGTACCGGTAGCCGGCCACGACGGTCCACGGGTCGGCAAGCTTGAGCGAATCTTCCAGGAACAGCGCCGCGCCCCGCACGTCCGTCGAAAAGTCGGTGCGGTTGCCGGGGCCGCTCATCAATGCGGGGTCATCGTTGTAGTAGCCCACATCCGGCTGGCGCAGTGAGACGCGCAGCGCGTCGCCCGTGGCGGCGGCCCTGTTCGAGAAGCGCCGTTCGCTATCCAGGCGGGTCTTGCTGAGTTCGCCGCCAATCACGAATTTGTTCTGCAAGCCGGCGATCTGGCCGGCATGCGTCGCGTCGAAGCGGTCGATCATGTAGCGTTGATTGTGAGTGATCGTCGTCTGGTCGCGATCCACCCACGACGGCGCGCGGAACACGGCGGACTCAGAGTTCTTCCACAGGCGGTCGACCTTATTCACCGCGAATTCGTTGCGCAGGCTCCAGGCCGAGGTCAGGTTGTGGGTGGCCCGCGCCCGCAGCCAGTAGGCCTCCGCTTCGTTTCTATCATCCAGCACGTTGTAGTTGTTGCGCACGAGGTCCCGGTCCAGCACGCGGCCGTCGGGCGTGCTGACGACGCCGGTGGGCGATGTGGCGACGCTGCGCGGAACAAGCGGCGTGCCCCAGTAGGCGTGCCCGGTATCGCGGGAATAGTCGAACGACAAGTCCAGGCGGGTGGCAGGGGCCACGTCGAAGGCGACGCCTGTGGTCAGATGGTCCAGCTTGTTGGTGTTGCGTTCGATGGTGCCGACTTGGGTCTGGTTATGGCTGTAGTCGATGCGGTAGGCGCCGGTCTCGCCAAAATTGTCGCCCAAGCCGATGCCGGTGCGCGTGGTGCCATAGCTGCCATAAGACACCATCGCTTCGCGGCCGGGGTTGTCGCGGTCGGGACGCTTGGTCTGGAAATTGACGATGCCACCGATGGCGCTGTCGCCCTGCAGCACGGACGCCGGGCCCTTCAGCACTTCGATGCGTTGGTAGTTCCAGGTGTCCTGGACGCGGTTGGTCGAGCCGGCGCCGGACATGCGCAGGCCGTCGTACAGGTAAAGGATGTCGGTAAAGCCGCGCGAAGACAGCGTGGTGGGCGACGAAGGCGGGCCGCCGCCCGCCATGCCGGTCGCGCCGCGCAACGCTTCGCTCAGCGTGCTGGCGCCGCGTTGACGCATCGCTTCCTGCGAGACGATTTCCACTGACGCAGGGGTTTCACGCAGCGTCAGGCCTAGACGCGACGCCGTGCCGCTTTTGGCGTTCAACCCCAGGCCTTCCGTTTCGCCGGCGGCTTCGACGCGGATGGCCGGCAGCTCATTGTCTCCTTCCTGCGCTTGAACGGCAGGCACGGTTGTGCACGCCGCGATCGCGGCGGCGGATACGACTTTCCTCATGATCTTTCCCGATGGACTTGATGAGTGATGGGTAAACGTGGGGAGTCAGACGACGCGGTAACGGCGCAACCGCCACGCCGCAAGACCAAGCAGAAGCAAGGCCGGCGTCAGCAGTTGCAGCAGCGCCCGCAGCGCCTGCGTGCGGACGGCGCCGCGATTTTCCTCTTGCCAATGGAACGCCGGCATGGCCGAAAAATCCGCGGCGGTGATGGCGCGTCCGTGTTCGATGCGGGGCAGGAAAAACGCCTTCCAGGCCTGGTGATAGGTGTCGATCTGCGCCATGAAATGGGCGTGCCTGCGTTGCCCCGTGCCCGCCAGCGCGGTGATCCCTTCATAGGCCACCGCTGCGGGAGACAACACGCTGTAGCGCGCCACCAGTGCTTGCTGGCGTTTGAGCTGCGCCTCGAAGCGCGCAAGTTCCGGCGCCATGGTGTCGTCCACCTGGCGTTCGACCCGAGCCTGCCCCAAGGGGCGTCCGCTGATGTGAATGGTGCCGTCGCGGGGCATCAGCGCATCGGGCTTGTCCATGTGTTCGTAGTCGGAGGACAGCAGCGCCGCATTGGCATGCATGGCCTCGGCGGTCGCCACGCGGGTGCGCGTGGCCAATTCGGCGCGCGACGGGGCAGGGCTGGCGAACGCGGCCGCGATGTTCAGCAGCACAGGCGTCACCAGAACCAGTGCGACCCACCCCACCATCAGCATCATGGCATTGGCCGCGGACGATTTGCCGAAGGCGTTGACTGCGACAACCGCAGAGAACCAGAACAGCGCATAGGCGCCGACCAAGAGCACCCACCAGAGCGTGGCGTCCGCCGCCTGCAAGACCTGGGGGCGGGCGATCAGCAATACGGCAAGCGGCGTCAGTACGGCCGCACCCAATAGCACGGCCGCTCGCACCGCGATCTTGCCCGCGATCAGCGTGGCCAGGGCCAGCGGTTGCGATAGCAGCAGCCGTAGCGTGCCGTCTTCCCTTTCGCCGGACAGCAGGTTGTAGCCCAACGCAAAGATCAGCAGCGGCAGCAGGTAGACCACGACGAACGCCAGGTCGAAGTGCCCGCTGAGCAGATGCCACGGGTTTTCGATGTCGTTGTTATGGATGAAGTTGACCTTGCTTTGATAGGTCACGCGAAACTGGGACGGGAACAGGTCCGTCTGCCCCAACGCCACGGGTGCCATGGCGACGCTGGGCATGATGGCGTAGTGCGCGCCCAGGCCACCGCCCATGTTGGCCGGGCTGGCGGGGTTGCCGAACGGCGTTGGCTTTTCGATGCCGGCCATGATGCGGTTCAACTGCGCCAGCTGTTCGCCGCGTGCCTGGGTATCGGCGTTTGTCAGCGCCGTCTGGGCGTTGTCGCGCAGGGACGTCTGCAGCAAACCGTTGAAGACGGCGTAGCCGACCAACAGCAGGAACAGGCCGCCGGCGATCCATAGCAGGCGCTCTTTGGCCATCAAGCGCAGTTCGTGCCGGACGATCAGCCGGAAACGGGGAAACTGGAAAGCGTGCACCGGAGAGGCTCCTACAGGGGTTGCTGCCGGGTCACGGCGCGCCACGCAAAGGCCATGCTCAACAGCAGGCCGACGCACAGCATCAGCACGCCCATGGCGCCGCGCTGCAACGCCCAGCCGGCCGTCGGCGTCTGATACTGGAATTCAGGTACGCGCGCCCAGAGTTCGGGATCGGCCTGATACGAAAAGTGCGCGTGGTCTTGGGTGTCTGCGTGCTGCACCAGGTCTTGGCTGACGATGTCCTGGATGACGCGCCGCTGCTGTTCGGCGGCCACGGTGAAGTTCCGGTGGTGCGCGAAGTCGGTGCCGGCCATGGCGGCCGAGAACGCGCGGATGGCCAGCATGGGCATCAGCCATCCCGCGCCTTCCTGCACCGTCTGCTGCCGTTCCCACGTATCCCACAATCCGCCGAAATGGCGGTCGTAGACGGCATAGCTGGACTGATCATCCAGCTTCAGGGCCAGGCCCCATTTATTCAGCGGCACATCGCGGCTCCAGCGTTCCGTGGTGCCGAAAGCCTGCATCCAGACGCGGTCGGACGTCGCTTTCAGGTCGGTGTTCAGCGCCTGGTTGAATTCCAGCCGCGTCGGGCTGGGATACAGGGCACGCGACAGCTCGGCCATCACGCGGGGCGCCACGACGGTGTTGGCGATCCAGACGGCCAGCAGAAGCGTGATGGCGATGCGGGAGGAACGGGCCGCGGCCGACACGCCCAGGGTGATGAAGACGAAGGCCGCCAGATACAGCGCATATCCGGACGCCAGTGCCACGAACCGCCACAACGCATCGGCACGCCCGCCGGCGATCCAGACGGCGCCTGCCGCGACTAGCGCCGCGGGCGCCAGCAACAGTCCCAGGCTCATGCCCAGCGCCGCCGCCTTGCCCCACAACAGGCGCCAGGGAGCAACGCCCAGGCTCAGCGTCTGGCGCAGGATGCCCTGTTCGCGTTCGCCAGAAAAGGCGTTGAATCCCAAAACGATGACCAGCAGCGGCCCCAGCGCTTGCAAGATCCACGCGGCCGACAGGTCGCCAAAGCGCTGCAGCCCCGTGGCGTCCTGCGCGGGCCGGAACTTGACTTCACTTTGGCGATGAGCCTGCAGCCACACCGTGCTGCCGATGTACGGGTTGATGCCGGGGTCCAGCAAGGACAGCGCCGCCTCGGGCTTGAAGACGTGCATGCCCTGATGCGCCGCGTCATGCGGATGGCGTGCGCCTTGGCGCAACCAGTCGCGGTAGTCGGCATTCTGCGCGGCGGCCTGTTCGGCGCGCGCGTCCTGCTGGTGCGAATAGCCCACGGCCAGCGCTGTCAGCAGCAGCAGGGCCACGACGCCACCCGCCCAGTAAAGCCGACCGTCGCGCAAGCGTTCGCGCAGATCCTTGAGCGCGATCAGCAGGATCATGCGTCGGCCCTCATGTGGTCCAGGTACAGGGCTTGCAGGTCGGTCGCGGCGATCTGCCGGCTGTCCAGGCTGTCGACCAGCCGGCCACGCTTCATGATGCCGACGCGGGTCGCCGTCTGCCGGGCGTGGAACAGGTCGTGCGTGGTGGCCAGGATGGCCACGCCGGATTCGCTGGCCCGCTGCAGCAGCCGGGTGAATTCGGCTGCTGCCGACGGATCCAATCCAGAGGTCGGTTCGTCCAGCAGCAGAGCGCGGGCGTTCTTGGCCAGCGCCACCGCGATCCAGACCTTCTGGCGCATGCCTTTGGAATACGCCGCGACGCGCTTGTCCGCCGCGGCGGCGTCCAGCCCGACCTCATCCAGCAGCGCCATCAGGCGCTCGCGCGGCAGGACGCGCCCCAACGCCAGCGCGGCGAAGTAGCTCAGGTTCTCCAGCCCGGTCAGCGTGCCGTAGAGGTTTACCTGTTCCGGGATGTATGCCACGTGCTGCTTGGTGGCCAGGGGCTCGCGCACCACGTCCAGGCCATGGATCAGCGCCTGCCCGCCGTCAGGCTGAATGAAGTTCAGAAACAGGTTGATGGTAGTGGTCTTGCCGGCGCCATTGGCGCCCAGCAAGCAATAGATCTCGCCCGGTTCGATGCACAGATGCAGCGGATGCAGCGCGATCTGGTCGCCGTAGCGTTTGGTCAGGCCGATGGCTTCGAGCACTACGGATCCTTCTTCGTTCAGGGGTGTCAATAATAGTATGTTATATCATAACTAAAAAGGGCGAATCTGCGGCGATACGTGGCGGCGCTTGAGCCGCCGCATTGGGATCGCCTGGTAATGCCGTCTGACATCGCCTTCCCGGATCAGAGAGCGTGAAGGTTTTCCCTAGGTTGTGCTCGTCAGTCTCTTGTCTAGTCTTGTATAGACAAGAGGCCTTGTGCTGCGCGCCCTGTAGACGGCGGCATCCGGGGGGCTCTTGCAACAGCCAGACTCAAGGGGAACCCGTGGGAAGAACTGCCGCAGCTAGCGCCAGCCAGCGCGCCCGGCCAATACCGGAAAGCCGGGCCGGAAACCGTCGGGTGATCGTGGGTGCCAGTCTTGGCAATGGGTTGGAGATATTCGACTTCACGGTGTATAGCTTTTTCGCCAGCGTGATCGGAAAGCTGTACTTTCCCAGCGACTCGGCCTATGGCTCGCTGTTGATGGCCGTGGCGGTCTTCGGCGTGGGCTTCGTCATGCGGCCGCTGGGCAGCATGGTGCTCGGGGCCTATGCGGACCGCAAAGGAAGAAAGGCCGCGATGCTGGCGACCATCATGCTGATGGGGGCAGGCACGGCCCTGATCGCGTTTGCCCCCACTCATGCGCAGATCGGCGTGTTCGCGCCAGGCTTGATCATCGCGGGACGCCTGCTGCAAGGGTTCGCAGCCGGCGGAGAGGTCGGGGCGGCCACCACGCTTCTGCTGGAATCCGCTGGCGCCAACCAGCGTGGATTTTTTGTCAGCTGGCAGTCCATCAGCCAGGGCATCGCCGCGTTGCTGGGCGCGTCATCGGGCTTGCTGCTGACCTCGGTGCTGCCGGAAGACGCGCTGTATTCCTGGGGGTGGCGCGTGCCCTTCGTCCTGGGCCTTCTGATCATCCCGGTCGGCGTCTACATCCGGCGCAACATCCACGAGACTTACGTCGGCGACGAGGACGCCTCCAAGGGCAAGGCCCCCGTCCGGGCGATGCTGTCGAACCACACACGCGATCTGGTGCTGGGCATTCTGATGATCATGTCTGGCACGGTGATGGTGTACGTCGTGCTTTTCTACATGCCGACGTACATGATGCAGACCCACCACATTGCGGCGCCCACCGCCTATCTGTTCAGTTGCCTGGCGGCGATCGTGCAGGTGGTGTCGGTCTATGGCGCGGGACGATACGTAGACCGGGTCAAGAACAGCAAGAAGGCCATGATCGTTTCAATCCTGATCGGCATGACGATGGCCTATCCCACCTTCCGCTTGCTGGCGCTTCCCGGCTATCTGTGGCTGGCTGTCATATTCCGCATGCTGCTCATCGTGGCCCTTGGCGTGAACATGCTGACCAGCACCATGTTGATCGTTCAAGCGCTGCCGCGCGCCGTGCGGGCCACGGGCATGGCCATGATCTATGCGTTCGGCGTCACGATCTTTGGCGGATCCGCGCAACTGGTCGTCACATGGCTGTTGAAGGCGACGGGAAACGCCATGGCGCCCGCCTGGTACGTGATCGGCATGCTGGCTGTCAGCCTTGCCGCCACCTGCATGTTCAAGGAACGCCGTGGCGAATAGCCACAGGGAAAAGGCCGCATGAGGAGACCGACGGCATGAAAGACCTGCATCGAAAAATTGTTCCCGGGTTGGTGGATTCGTTCGAAGACATCAAGCGCATCCGCCGGGACATCCACCGGCATCCTGAACTGGGCTATCAAGAGCAACGCACCAGCGCGATCGTGGCGGACTACCTGGAGCGCTGGGGCTACCGGGTGCGGCGCGGGGTGGGGGGAACCGGTGTGGTGGGCACACTGCAGGCGGGGGACGGCAATCGGTCGATCGGGCTGCGCGCGGACATGGACGCCCTGCCCATCAGCGAAGCCAGCGGGCAATCTCATTCCAGCGTGCACGAAGGCGTCATGCACGCCTGCGGCCACGACGGCCACACGGCGACGCTGCTGGCCGCGGCCAAGCACCTGGCAGCCACTCGTGCGTTTTCCGGCACGTTGAATCTGATCTTCCAGCCCGCCGAGGAAGGCGGCGCCGGCGCGTTGGCGATGCTGAACGACGGGCTCTTCGATCACGCGCCTTGCGATTCCGTGTACGCCCTGCACAACTATCCGACGCCAACGCTGAAGGTCGGGCAGATGGCCATCGGCACGGGGGCGATCATGGCCTCGGTCGACAGCCTGATCGTGGTCGTCAGCGGCAGGGGCGGACACGCGGCCTCGCCGGAGTTCACGTGCGACCCCATCGTGGCCGGCGCGGCCATCGTCCAGGTGCTGCAGACGATCGTCTCGCGCAATGTCAGCCCTTACCGCTGCGCGGTCGTCAGCGTCACCAGTATTCACGCGGGCGGCGCGTTCAACGTGATTCCAGGCGAGCTCGAGATGAAGCTCTCGGTCAGGACTTACGACGAAGCGCTACGCAGCCAGGTGCTGGCCCGCATCCACGATATCGTCCAAGCCCAGGCCGCCAGCTTCGGCGCCAATGCGCGCGTGGTTGAGGCGGCGGCGCGCTATCCGGTGCTGGTGAATGCGGAAACGGCGGCACAAGCGGCCCGTGAGGTCGCCACGCGGCACTTCGGCAAGGACTACGTGGTGGTGGACCATCCGCCAATTCTGGCGGCAGACGATTTCGCGTTCATGGCGCAGAAAGTGCCGGGTTGCTATATCAATATCGGGGCGGGCGAAGGGCCCGCGCTTCACAACGCCCGATACGATTTCAACGACGACCTGATCCTGGTCGGCGGCAGCTTCTGGGTGCATCTGGCGCAAACGCTGTTGCGCTAGGGGAAGGCGGGCCCGGGTGCCAGGCCCGGGCCGCGGGATCAAGCCTCGATCCGCTCCACTTTCCCCACCAGCAGGATGTACGACAGCGCGCCCAGCAAAGCCAGCGACGATACGTACACGATGGCCGGCGCGAAGCTGTCTTTCGACACCAGGAAGCCGATCACGATCGGCGTGCAGATCGACGACAGGTTGCCGACGAAGTTGAAGACGCCACCAGTCAGGCCCAAGAGGCGCACCGGGGCCAGCGTCGACACCAGCGACCACGTGATCGACGCCAGTCCGTTGCCGAAGAAGGCGACAGCCAGGAAGAAGATCACCCACGGCGTGGAATCGGTGAAGTTGGCGCCGATCATCGACGTCGAGATCAAGAGGCCCAGGATGATGGGCAGCTTGCGCGCCAGGCCAACGGTGGCGCCGCGGCGGATCAGGAAGTCGGACAGCACGCCTGAGCACAGCACGCCCACAAACGCCGCCAGGAAAGGCACCGACGCCAGGAAACCCGACTTGATGAAATCCATGCCGCGGTACTTCACCAGATAGGTGGGGAACCACGTCAGGAAGAACCACAGCGTGGACGTCAGGCAGAACTGGCCCAGGTACACGCCCCAGAGCTTGCGCTTGGTCATCACCAGCGCCAGGTCATTCCAGTCGAACGGCGCCTTCTTGGCTTTGACGTTGCGGTCCAGGTCGATGACGCCGCCGCCTTTCTGGATGAGCTCAAGCTCGGCCGCGTTGGCGCCTTTGAACTGGCGCGGTTCGCGGTAGATCAGGTACCACAGCACGCCCCAGACGATGCCCAGCAAGCCGGTGCTGACAAACACCATGTGCCAGCCGTAGTGGTGCTGCAGCCAGGCCAGCACGGGCGTCAGGAACGCCAGGCCGACGAACTGGCCCGACGTATAGAAGCCGATGGCGGTGGCGCGTTCCTTTTCCGGGAACCAGGTGGTGACGACACGGTTGTTGATCGGGTAAGCGGGCGCTTCCAGCGCGCCGACTGCCAGGCGCAGCACGAACAGGATGACGAAGCTGCCGGCGAATCCCATGAAGAAGGTGGCGGCCGACCACAGGATCAGCGCCGCGGCGTACAGCACGCGGGGCGACACGCGGTCCACCAGCCAGCCGCCGGGGATCTGCATAGCGGCGTAGGTCCAGCCGAAGGCGGACAGGATCAGGCCTTCATGCACCGTGTCCAGGCCGAACTCGTCCTTGAGCGCGGGCGCGGCGATGGACAGGTTGCTGCGGTCCAGGTAGTTGATGACGACGGTGATGAACAGCATCACCATGATGAGGTAGCGGCTGCGGGTAGGCCGCTGGGCGCTTTGCAGGCCCGCGTGGGTGGCGGTGGACAAGGTTGTCTCCTCTCTCTTTTATCCGATTACCACTCGGCGAAGCTGCCGTCGGCATGGCGCCAGATCGGGTTGCGCCAGCGGTGGCCCACGGCGGCGCGTTCCTTCACGTATTCCTCGTTGACCTCGATGCCCAGGCCAGGGCCTTGGGGAATCGTGACCATGCCGTCTTCGTACGCGAACACTTCGCGGTTGCTGACGTAGTCCAACAGATCGTTGGCGGCGTTGTAGTGGATTCCCAGGCTCTGTTCCTGGATGAACGCGTTGTAGCAGCCCGCATCGATCTGCAGGCAGGTGGCCAGCGCGATCGGGCCCAGCGGGCAGTGCAGCGCCAACGCCACGTCATAGGCTTCGGCCATGGCGGCAATCTTGCGGGTTTCGGTGATGCCGCCGGCGTGCGAGGGGTCGGGCTGGATGATGTCCACATAGCCTTCGGACAGCACGCGCTTGAAGTCCCAGCGCGAGAACAGGCGTTCGCCCAGCGCGATCGGCGTGGACGTCAGCGGGGCCAGCTCCTTCAGCGCTTCATAGTGTTCGCTCAGCACGGGCTCTTCGATGAACATCAGCTTGAACGGGTCCAGCTCTTTCATCAGCACCTTCGCCATGGGCTTGTGGACGCGGCCGTGGAAGTCCACGCCGATGCCCACGTTGGGGCCCACGGCGTCGCGCACGGCGGCCACGTTCGCGAGGCACTTCTCGACCTTGTCGAACGAGTCGATGTATTGCAGTTCTTCGGTGCCGTTCATCTTCACGGCGGTAAAGCCGCGGTCCACCGCGCTCTTGGCGGCGGCGGCCGTGTCGGCCGGGCGGTCACCACCAATCCACGAATACACGCGGATGCGGTCGCGCACGTTGCCGCCCAAGAGTTGCGACACCGGCACGCCCAGGTGCTTGCCCTTGATGTCCCACAGCGCCTGGTCGATGCCGGCCAGCGCGCTCATGTGGATGGCGCCGCCGCGGTAGAAGCCGCCGCGGTACAGCACCGTCCAGTGGTCTTCGATGTTGCGCGGGTCTTTGCCGATCAGGTAGTCGGACAGTTCTTCCACGGCGGCAGCCACCGAGTGGGCGCGGCCTTCGACGACGGGTTCACCCCAGCCGACGATGCCTTCGTCCGTTTCGATTTTCAGGAAGCACCACCGGGGCGGCACGATGTAGGTAGTGAGCTTGGTGATCTTCATGCTTGGATCTCCTGGACGGGATAGGCGCGTTGCCAGGCCGCGATGAATGCGCGGGCGTTCTGGCCGACTTCGGTGGCCGACAGGCCGGGTTTGTACAAGGCGGAGCCCAGGCCGAAGCCGCTGGCGCCCGCCTGGGCATAGATGGAAAGGTTGTCGGGCGTGATGCCGCCGACGGGCACCAGCGCGATGGGCGGGCGCATCACGGCGCGCCAGGCCTTCAGCACGATGGGGCCCAGCTGTTCGGCGGGGAACATCTTCAGCACGTCGGCGCCGGCGGCCAGTGCGGCGAAGGCTTCCGTGGGGGTGGCGACGCCGGGGCAAGACGCCATGCCCAGCTGCTTGGCGGCGCGGATCACCGCGGCGTCGCTGTGCGGCATGACGATCAGTTCGCCGCCCGCATCCTGGACGCGGGCGCAGTCGTCGGGATTCAGCACCGTGCCGGCGCCGATCAGGCAATCGGTGGGCAGGGCAGCGCGCATCGCACGGATGCTGGCAAGCGGGTCCGGCGAATTCAGCGGCACTTCGATCAGGCGGAAGCCCGCGTCGTAGAGCGCGTTGCCGACGGCCTCGGCTTCGGCGGGCTTGATGCCGCGCAGGATGGCGATCAGGCCGCAGTGGGCCATGGCGGTTTGCAGACCAGGGTGGTTCATGGTGGGTTCCTAGACGGATGCCGAAGAAGGGGTTTCTGCCGCGACCAGTCCGGCACAGACGGCCAGATGCCACAGGCCGCGCTCGGTGGCGTTCTGCGCTTGTTCAGGTGTGCCCAGGCCGTAGTGCTGCATGGCCAGGATGTAGCGCTGGCACAAGGCGGGTTCGCCGCACAGCACGATGCGGGGCGGCTCGCCTTGCTGGCGCAGCATCTCTGCCAGCGCGGCGACTTCGTGGCCGATCAACAGGCCCGACAGGTAGTCGGCTTGCGAGGCGGACGGCAGTTCGCCAGTCAGGCCGAGGGCGCGCGTGCTGAAGATGGTGGACAGCACGCCGGCGCGTCCTGCGGGGGCGCCGGCGACTTTCAGGCCGCGCTCGAAGGCGGCCATGTCGGCGGCGGGCGCTTCACTCATGGTGCGCCCCAGGATGGTGTGGCCGCGCAGCGCGGCGTAGACCTCGCCGGTCATGAAGGTGTCGAAATGCGTGACGCGGCCACGGCGGGCATTGACCCATTTGGAATGCGTGCCGGGCAGGCCGATCAGGACGCTGTCGGCCGCGTGCGGGTCGGAAGTGCGTGCCTGGTCGAACATCACGCCGAAGACTTGCGTCTCTTCGCCGCGCATGACGTTGGGCAGGCCATGGCGCTGGATCAGGCCAGGCACGATGTGCACCGGGGTCGCGTTGCCGCGTTCGACTTTCGTCAGCAGCGTGCCGATGCGTTCCAGGTCGACGGGCACATCCAGGTAAGCCGCTTCTTTCCAGCCTTGCGCGCTGCCCACCATGCCGCAGGCGATCACCGGCAGCGCGGGTTCGGCGCGCAGCCAGTCGCCGCAGGCTTGCTCGAACGCCAGGTCGAAACCGGACAGCGCGGTGCTGGCGGCGCCGTCCTGCAAGGGCTGCGGCAGGCGCATGATGCCCCAGGGAAGATGGCGGGTGTCCAGGGTGTTGCCCCGGGCGTCCAGGCGGTAGGCGCGCAACGATGAGGTGCCCCAGTCCAGCGCGATAAGCGCCGCGCGGGCGGGCGATCCGGTAGTCATCTGATCTGTCTCGTCTCTGGCCGCAGCGCCGGGTGCCGGGGCCGCGCGGGGAGGGCGCGGTGGGGGCGGGCGTTGCAGACCTTGTTGTCGGACGCGCCAGCCGCAAGAACGCAGACGGCGCGGTTTGCGAAAAATTCTAGATCAGCGCTTGAAAAATCTCAAAATATAGAATTAAATCCCACATACAGGGAATACATGCGGCTCCATAAGCGCACTCCCTGCCACGTATCCCGCCTTCTCGACGTTTCATGACTGCTACCGCCCTGACTTCCGCACGCTCCCCCTCGCTGGACCCCGATGGCGCCGCGCCGGCCGGCACGCAGACCCTGATGCGCGGCCTGGCCGTGGTGCAGGCCGTTGCCGATGGCGCGCGCGACTTGAAAGAGATATGCGCCCGTATCGGTGTCGCGCGCAGCACCACGCACCGGCTGGCCAGTTGCCTGGTGCAGGAGCGCTATCTGCGTGCCCTGCCGGGCGTGGGCTACGTGTTGGGTCCCAAGCTGATCGAACTGGGCTTTCAGGCGCGCGAGGCGTTTCCGATGGCCACGCTGGCCCGGCCGTACCTGGATAGCCTGGCCGAGCTGACGGGCGACACCATCCACCTGGCCGTGCGCGACAACGACGAAGTGCTGTACCTGGAGAAGATCCCCGGCAAGAAGGGGCTGGAGATGCGTTCGCGGGTGGGCCACCGCATGCCGCTGGCCGCCACGGGCGTGGGCAAGGCGTTGCTGCTGGACACCGAAGAACCGCAATGGAAGGCGCTGCACCGCATCGGCGCGCCGGTCTCGTCGCGCGCGCCCGGCGGGCAGCAGAGCTGGGAGGCGTTCCGCGACCGCATGCGCGAATATGCCGCACAAGGCTATGCGTTCGACCTGGAAGACAACGAACCCTCGATCCGCTGCGTGGCCGCGCCCGTGCGCGACGCGTCCAGCGGCATCGTGGCGGCCATCAGCGTGTCCAGCACCGTGCCGTACATGTCACTGGAACGCATGCACGACATGGTCGCGGTGGTGCAGGGGGCCGCAGCGGAGATCTCTGCGGAGATGGGGTGGAAGGTGGAGCGCGGCTAAAGGGGGCGTCTGCCCCCTTCAGCGGTTATTCCAATGGCAGCGTCAGCACGCCCTGCGGGGCGGGGCGCATCATTACGCGGCGGTACCAGGCGGATAGTGCCGGGGTGTCCGGGCGTTCGATCGGCAGGGCCAGCCAGCGGTGCGCGGAAGTCACCAGTGCGATGTCGCCGATGGTCAGATGGCGGCCGGCGATGAATTCGCGGCCTTGCAAGGCCTGGTCCAGGATCTGCGCACGGGCGTTGGAGCGCTTGACCGAGTTGTCGATGGCGGCGCGGTCGCGTTTGTCTTCCGGCGTCCGGATCAGGCCCAGAAAGGCCGGCGCCATCGCGCCCTGCCATTCCGTCGTCTGCCAATCCATCCAGCGGTCGGCGTCCGCGCGCATACACGCGTCTTCCGGCCACAAGGTGCCCGCGCCATAGCGTGCGGCCAGGTAGCGGACGATGGCATTGGATTCCCACAGCACGAAGCCGCCGTCATCGATGACGGGCACGGTGCGGTTAGGATTCAGCTTGGCGAATTCGGGTGTGTCCACCACGCCGAACGGCCCGCCGGCCTGGATGAAGGTGTGCGGCAGCGCCAGCTCGCGCACGGCCAGCATTACTTTCTGCACGTTGACGGAAGTCAGGCGTCCCCAGATCTTCAACATATCCAGTCCTTGAGTTGTGTCAGGCGGGCGGCAATTGCCGCCGCGCAAAGCCGCTGTCGCGCGAAAAGCGCGTCCAGTTGAATGCGGGCCCCGGATCGGTCTTGCGGCCCGGGGCAATGTGTTCGTGGCCCCAGGCCGCGGCCAGGGGATAGCGCGTGCGCAGCACCGGTGTCAGCTTGCGCAGCGCCAGGTACTGCTCGTCGGCGTAGGGCAGCGTGTCGGTGCCTTCCAGTTCGATGCCGATGGAGAAGTCATTGCAGCGTTCACGTCCGCCAAAGCGCGACACGCCGGCGTGCCACGCGCGCTGCTCGGTAGATACGAACTGGATGATGCGCCCGTCGCGGCGGATGAAGAAGTGGGCCGACACGCGCAAGCCGCGCAGGCGTTCCAGCCAGGGGTGCGAGGAATAGTCCAGCGTGTTCAGGAACAGCCCGGCAACCTCGGGGCCGCCGAACCGGCCGGGCGGCAGGCTGATGTTGTGCAGCACCAAGAGCGAGACCTGCGCGCCAGCGGGGCGCGCGTCGCGGTTGGGCGAAGGCAGAAGGGTGACGCCCGGGGCCGGCGCCAGCCAGCCATGTCGATCCAGAAGCAGAGCCATGGGAGAGAGCATGCGTGGTGAATCCAACAGGCATTATGCCGTGGTCGCCGCAGCCTCCCAAATCAGCACTTGCGCGGCGCGTGAACCCCATCGCGCCGCGTTGGTTACTTCTTTGCGGGTCCCAGCCTTGCGTGTTCCGTGCTGCACCAGGTCAGCCCGTTCTGCAGCACGGCCTCGGAGCGCGGCAGGTGGATGCCGCAGTGCGCGCAGCGCACCATGGACTCCGGAGCCGCCGGCGCAGGCTGGCTGCGGCGTGCGCTGTTCTGCGCGCCTGCCTGCTTTGCCGCCGCCATGCGGGCGGCGATGCGGGCCACGAACAGCACCGCAATGATCAGAACCACCCAAAACAGCAACTTGCCCACGTCAGCCTCGATGCAAAATCATTTCCAGCACGAACCGGCTGCCGGTGTACGCCAAAATCAGGAAACCAAAGCCCGTCAATGTCCAGCGCAGGGCCACGCGGCCGCGCCAGCCCCAGATGTGCCGGCCCGCCAGCAGCACGCCGAACGTCAGCCAGGACAGCAGGGTGAAGACGGTCTTGTGGTCAAAGGGCAGGATCTTGCCGGTCAGCTTCATGGACGCGACCGACCCGGATCCCACGGCGAGCGTCAGTACGATGAAACCGATCCAGATGATACGAAACAGCAGTTGTTCCTGCACCAGCAGCGGGGGCTGGGAGTCCAGCACGCGGCCGATGATGCTGCGTTCGGTGGGCGCGTCCAGCGGGCGGTGCAGATGGCGGTCAAGCAGGGCCATCATCATGGCGTGCAGGGCGGCGATGGTGATCAGGCCGTAGGCGGCCAGGGCGATCAGCAGGTGGACACGCAGCCAGGCGTCGTCGGCGTGGGGCACGAATTGCCCCTGCGGGAACAGCGCGGCCAGGGCGCTGGCGATGGCGGCGGCGGGCAAAAGCAGCAATTGCAGGCCGTCGATGCGCACCAGCAGGCTCTCCAGCCAGAAGACCACCATGCCCAGCCAGATGGCCGCCGACAGGGCAAGTGCCCACCCAATGAACAGATGCTGGGCGCCCAGCATGGCTTGTTGCAGGCCGATTCCATGGAGAACCAGGGCCCCCAGCAGGCACAGACGGGCGATTCTGCCCGTCTTTTCCACTTCCCCGGCGCCGGCCAATCGGATCCAAAGTGACCCTCCTAGCACTGCGTACGCCAAGGCAGCCGCTGTGTGAAATACAATGCCTAGTGACATAGAAACCGTTGTCTGGATGGGGCCTTGGGGTGCATGTCACCCGAAAGCGCAGAATCCGCGCCTGCGGCCACCGTTCAATCAACTAGTTTAAGCGGAAACGCCTCTCATGCTCGATAACCTAACTACACGCCTATCGCGCGTCGTCAAGACGCTGCGCGGTGAAGCCCGCCTTACCGAGGCCAACACCCAGGAGATGCTGCGCGAAGTGCGCATGGCGCTGCTGGAAGCCGACGTGGCGTTGCCCGTCGTGCGCGAGTTCGTCGCCCGCGTGAAGGACAAGGCGCTGGGCGAAGAAGTCGCCGGCAGCCTCAGCCCCGGCCAGGCCCTGGTGGGCGTCGTCCACAAGGAACTGACCGCCTTGATGGGCGGCGACCTGGGCGCCGATTCCAACGAATTGTCGCTGGCCGTGCAGCCGCCCGCCGTCATCCTGATGGCCGGCTTGCAAGGCGCCGGTAAAACCACCACCACCGGCAAGCTGGCCCGCTGGCTGTCCGAAGGCCAGCACACGCAGCACGGCCGCAAGACCGGCAAGAAGAAAGTGCTGGTGGTGTCCGCCGACGTCTACCGTCCCGCGGCTATCGACCAGTTAAAGAGCGTGGCGGCGCAGGTCGGCGTGGATTTCCTGCCGTCCGACCCCAGCCAGAAGCCTGAAGACATCGCGCGCGGCGCGGTGGACCACGCCAAGCGCCATCACTACGACGTGCTGATCCTGGACACGGCCGGCCGCCTGGGCATCGACGAAGCCATGATGCGCGAAATCCGCGCCTTGCATGACCTGGTCAAGCCGGTTGAAACGCTGTTCGTGGTGGACGCCATGCAGGGCCAGGACGCGGTCAACACCGCGCGTGCCTTCGCTGATGCGCTGCCGCTGACCGGCGTGGTGCTGACCAAGCTGGACGGCGACGCCCGCGGCGGCGCGGCGCTCTCGGTGCGTCACGTCACCGGCAAGCCGCTGAAGTTCGTCGGCGTGTCGGAAAAGCTGGATGGCCTTGAGCCCTTCTACCCCGACCGCATGGCACAACGCGTGCTGGGCATGGGCGATATCGTCTCGCTCGTTGAACAGGCGCAGAAGAACATCGACATCGCCGAAGCTCAGAAGCTGGCGGCGAAGATCAAGTCGGGCAACAAGTTCGACCTGAACGACTTCCGCGACCAGCTCGGCCAGGTGAAGAAGCTGGGCGACATGGGTTCGCTGCTTGAAAAGCTGCCCGCCCAGTTCCAGCAGGCCGCCGGCCAGCTGCAAGGCGGCCAGGCTGAAAAGCAGTTGCGCCGCACGGAAGGCATCCTGAATTCCATGACGGCCGCCGAACGCGCCAAGCCCGAACTCATCAAGGCCTCGCGCAAGCGCCGCATCGCAACGGGCTCCGGCGTGCCGGTGCAAGAGGTCAACCGCCTGCTGGCCCAGTTCGAACAGATGCAGGGCATGATGAAGCAGATGAAGAAGGGCGGCATGGCAAAGATGATGCGCGCCATGGGCGGCATGAAGGGCCTTGGGCGTTTCGGAATGAAGTAAAAAAATGGCCAGACGTTGCGTCTGGCCAAGCAATCGCGGCAGGCAGGGGGCGCCTCGCCGCGACACAAGCCGGAAAACGCATGGGTGTTCTCCGGGTTGTTGGATTGCTTTGCGGCTTACGCCAAGGGCGGGATGCGCAGCACCTGGCCCGGGTAGATCTTGTCGGGGCTGGTCAGCATCGGCTTGTTGGCTTCGAAGATCAGCGAGTTCTTGGCGCCTTGGCCCTTGCCGTATTGCGCCTCGGCGATCTTCCACAGGTTGTCGCCCTTTTGCACCGTGTACATCTTGGCTTCGGGCGTGGCCTGCTTCACTTTCAACTGATTGTCCACCGCGGCCACGCCGACGGTGTTGCCCAGCGCCAGGGAGATCTTCTCGGCCGCTTCGGTGCTGAGGGCTTCGCCCGCCACCGTGACCTTGTCGCCATCCACCGTGATTTGCAGGCCGTCCGCGTTCAGGCCGTGCTTATCCAGCTCTTTCTTCAACTCGTCTGCCGTCGCGGCCTTGGCCTCGCTGGCGCCGAAGAGCTTTTCCCCAACGTCCTTGATGAAATTGAGCAGACCCATAGTGTTTCCTTTATCTATGTTGCGGTGAGAAAACGAGAAGTGCTTTCAGGGCGCGCGGCCCACAAGCATCTTGCGCACGATCCCGACGATCAGGGTAAGCACGGCGCCACCGACGCCGCCGCCCACCACGTCACCGGCGATCGTTGAAAGATCCAGTCCGGTATTGCTTGCCGTTGCGGCCGCTCCCGCGCCGGCGGTGATCATGGGCGCCAGCCACGAACCGCCCGCCAGGCCGCCGATGGCCCCTGCGATGGTGTTGCCGAGTGGGCCAAGATTGAACTGCTGGAGCATTTTCCCCAGTCCATTGCCACCGGCTGCGCCAGCGACAAGCTGGATGAGAAGATTGATGATGACCGCGGTGTTCATGATGCCTCCTTGCCCCGTAGGGCGATGTGCAACGCTAGAACAACAGCAAGACAACGTAACGACGCCAGCAGCAACGATTATTACTCGCAGACTCGCCGCCAGACGAGGGGTTAACGTGTAACAGGTTGCTAGTACCGCGGCAGACTACGCAAGAATGCTCGTCAGTTTGCAGGCGGCGTAGCGCGGCAGGCGCAAACCCTATCAGGCGCATGGTGCCGTGCGTCAGAACCTGATGGAAAACGCATAAGCAAAAGGGCCGCTGATCAAGCGGCCCTTCGTCTTGAAAATGCCTGTTTGCGGCGCAATAAGTGCGGCGCAAACAAATCGCGAAATCAGCCGCCGCCCACCGCGACGACAATCTCGATCTGGTCGCCGTCGGTCAGCGTGGTCTGTTCGTGCTGGCTCTTGGGCACGATCTCGCCATTACGCTCTACCGCCACGCGCTTGCCCGCGTAGCCCAGCGTTTGCAGCAGTTCGATGACGGTGGTGTTCAGCGGGAACTCCCGCGCGTCGCCATTCAGGGTGATGTGCATATCGGGTCTCCTCACTGTTTCGCGTAGGCGTCGGTGGCAGCGATCAGGCGCGCCAAGGTGCCGGGCTCGTCGAAGGCGTGGCCGGCGTCGGGCACCAGATGGAATTCAGCTTCCGGCCAGGAGCGATGCAGGTCCCACGCGGTGCGCGCGGGCGTGCAGACGTCGTAGCGGCCTTGCACGATGGTGCCGGGGATGCCGCGCAGCTTGTGGGCGTCGCGAATCAACTGGCCTTCTTCCATGAAGCCGGCGTTCACGAAATAGTGGTTCTCGATGCGGGCAAAGGCCAGCGCGGCGCGGTCGGCGGCGTGGCTTTGCTGATGGCGCGGGCTGGGCAACAGCGTGATCGTGCTGTCTTCCCACTTGCTCCATGCCTTGGCGGCGCGCAGCTGCTCGGCGGCGTCGTCGCCCGTCAGGCGCTTGTGGTACGCCGCCACCAGGTCGCCGCGTTCAGCTTCAGGGATGGGCGCCAGATATTCTTCCCAGCGGTCCGGGAACAGCCACGATGCGCCTTCCTGGTAGAACCATTGGATTTCCGCGCGGCGCAGGCCGAAGATGCCGCGCACCACCAATTCGCTCACGTGCGACGGGTGCGTTTCGGCGTAAGCCAGCGCCAAGGTCGACCCCCAGGACCCGCCGAACACCAGCCACTTGTCAGCACCCATGATCTCGGTGCGCAGGCGCTCGATATCGGACACCAGGTGCCAGGTCGTGTTGTTGTCCAGGCTGGCGTGCGGCTTGGAACGGCCGCAACCGCGCTGATCGAACAGCAGCACGTTGTAGCGCTGCGGATCGAACAATTGGCGATGCACCGGCGAACAACCGCTGCCCGGGCCGCCATGCAGGAAGACGGCGGGCTTGCCGTTCGGATTGCCCGACATTTCCCAATAAATCTGGTGGCCGTCGCCGGTATCCAGGATGCCGTGGCGGTAGGGTTCGATTGGCGGGTAGAGCATTAGGCGACTCGCTTGAAGATCAGGTCCCAGACGCCGTGGCCCAGACGCAGGCCGCGGTTCTCGAATTTGGTCAGAGGGCGGTAATCGGGGCGGGGCGCATAGCCGTCCGCCGTGTTGGCCAGCAGCGGTTCGCCGCTAAGCACTTCCAGCATCTGCACCGCGTAGTCTTCCCAGTCGGTGGCGCAATGGATGTAGCCACCCGGTGCGATGCGGCTGGCCAGCAGCGACACGAACGCGGGCTGCAGCAGGCGGCGCTTGTGATGGCGCTTCTTGGGCCACGGGTCCGGGAAGTACACATGCACGCCGGCCAGCGAATCCGGGGCGATCATGTCGCGCACGACTTCAACGGCGTCGTGCTGGATGATGCGCAGGTTCGGGATGTTGGAATCTTCAATGCGGCGCAGCAGCGAGCCCACACCGGCGTTGAACACTTCGACGCCCAGGAAGTTGTCGTCCGGACGGGCCAGCGCGATCTTCTCGGTGGTCTCACCCATGCCGAAGCCGATCTCCAGCACCGTCGGCGCCTGCCGGCCGAAAGCGGCGGCGGGGTCCAGGCGGCGGGGCGCGTACGGAATGGACCACTGGCCCATCAGGCGCTCCAGCGCGGCCAACTGGCCCTGGGTGATGTGGCCGCGGCGATGCACGAAGCTGCGGATGTGCGTGGCGCCCGGACTGTTCGGGGCGTGGGCGGTGCTGGCCAGCGCGGCCTGGGTTTCCGGGGAAACGGGGGCTTGCGCAGCGGCGGGCGCGGCGGAGTCGGCGGTCGTGTCGGGGGTGGTCACGGGGGGCGTCGCGGGCTTGTCCGCGGGGTTGTTCGTATTCATAGCCCCGAATTGTAGTGGCAGGTGTGGCGGGGCGGAGTCGGCCGGATGGACTAAATTGGGGACGCATTTGCGCCGAGCCAGCCGGAAGGCGCGGCAGGGAGGACAAAAATCCCCCTGGAATCCAAAAAAAGGCGCGCTATAATCGTCGGCTCTGCTCCGGCCCTGCGCCGCGGCACGACACCCGAGCGGGTGTAGTTCAA
Source organism: Achromobacter sp. 18P8.1.1 (assembly GCF_057799415.1). NCBI lineage: Bacteria > Pseudomonadati > Pseudomonadota > Betaproteobacteria > Burkholderiales > Alcaligenaceae > Achromobacter > Achromobacter sp. 18P8.1.1. The sequence goes on from NZ_JBYOKH010000003.1 coordinate 145,469, forward strand.
TGGTAGAACGGCAGCTTCCCAAGCTTCATACGAGGGTTCGATTCCCTTCACCCGCTCCACTTCGATTCTTCACGAACCGCCACCGCACGCCGGTGATCGTCGCAAGCCATTCCCAGATTTCTGACCTGCCCGACCGGCGTGACTTCATTGCCTTCACATTGACGCGCGTGCCTGTTTCGCCGCCGGCGCTGCCGCCTGCGCGGTATCAGCATTGTCGGCGGCCTTCGCCGAGCGCTTCTTCAATTCCAGGATGACCTGGCCGCCCGACAGGATGTCGGTCTGGACGGCGACCCTCGCTGCCTGGCTATCGCGATTGCGCATCGCCGCCAGCAGGGAATAGTGACCGTCGATCATGTCGCGTCCACCTGCCGTATAGCACTGGGCGATCAACGGCCCCATCTTCAACCATAGACGTTCCAGGATGCTCAAGAGCACCGGCATGTTGGCGATCCGACAGTACTCAAAATGGAAGTGCTGGTTCAGGCTGATGGCCGCCAGGACGTCGCCGGCGGCCAAGGCCTGTTCGTTCTGCTCGATCAGCGCCTCCATGCGCGCGATGTCTTCGGCGGTGGCGACTTCGGCGGCCCGCGCAGCGGCCATGCCTTCGAGCTCGAGGCGGATGTCGCGGATTTCCAGGTATTCGGGCAGGGTGACTTCGGCCACCCGGATATCGCGCGCGCTACGCATGGTCAGCGCGCCATCCTGCACCAGGCGCAGCACGCCGTCGCGCACGGGGGTGATGCTGGTGCCTAGCTCTGCGGCCAGCTCCCGGATACGCAGCCGGTCTCCCGGCCGTAGCTGGCCCTCCATCAGGGCGCTGCAGATTCTGGTGTAGACCCGCTTGCCCATGCTTTCGTACTGCATGGCGGAAAAGCGGGCCTCTGTTTGCGGCGGCAGCACTGTCGCAGGCGCGTCGGCGTTAGGGTCGGAATGCGGGCTTGCGCTCGGATGATGCATCAAAGTACGTGCCAAGAGTCTGAAGATCGCCACAGAGACGTTGGTCCGGGCGGGCGGATGGCGGGCTTGCTGCCCACTCCCTACTTTATCAGCCTTATAGGTGAAACCGGCATTCGAGGGCGGTTTCCCGGGATATTGCCGTCTTCGGGATTACACCGATATCGGGGTTTTTGTATCTTGATGCATGATGCATCAAATATCTAAATCGGGATGTGTCGTGATGCTGTCGAATGCCGCCACCGGCATGGAAGAACCGGTGGACGCCCTGCTGGTGAATTCGCCGCCGCCGATCCGGCTCAAGGATGCGGAACGCGTCGCCAGGGCCTGCTACCCCGGTTATGCGCAGTGCGCCCCGTTGTCGGGCGAGCGCGACATGAATTTCCGGATCAGCCGGGCGGACGGCGAGTCGCTGACGCTGAAGTTCATCAATGGCGCGGAAAGCCTGGACGAAACGCGCATGCAGATTGCGGTGCTGAAGCATCTGGAAGCGCGCAGTCACGGCATGGGCTCGGTGCGGGCGCCGCATCACCAGCCTGCCGACGCGGCAAGGCTGACAGAGGACTACCCGGATATCAGGCCGGGGTGCGGGGATGGCTCGGCGTCGCAGGACTGGCTGGATTTTCATGTGCCGGACGTTGATGGCCCTGTGCGGGTGCGCGCCTATGGCTACCTGCCTGGCCGGGCGGGAACGGCCATGTCGGCCGCGCCGCAGTCCTGGTACGCCGTGGGCAGGGCGGCCGGGCAACTGGATGGGCAGCTTGCCGACTTCGAACATCCGGCGGCGCATCGCCTGTTCCTGTGGGATGCCTGCCAGGTGGCGCGCGTGCGGCCGATGCTGGGGGCAGTCGAGTCCGCGGACGAACGGGCGCGCATCGCTGCCTATCTGGACGTGTTCGAGCTGGACGTCATGCCTGCGCTGGCCGCGCTACCCAGCCAGATCATCCACAACGATCTGTCGCCCAGCAACATTCTGGTCGATGCGGCGGGCTCGGATCTGGCGGGCATCCTGGACTTCGGCGATATGGTCCACGCGCCGCGGATCGCCGAGATCGCCATCGCCGCGTCCTACCAGATGACGGCTGCCGGCAATCCCCTGGACGTGCTGTCGGCCGTCGTGGCGGGTTACGAGTCGGTGTCTGCGCTGACGCCGCAAGAGCGGCGCCATGTGCTGGACCTGGTGCTGGCGCGGCTGGTGCAGCGCATGGCGATTCCGTCCTGGCGCGCTTTGCGCTTTCCCGGTAATGGCGCCTACATCCTGCGCAGCCGGGCGGCGGCGACGGCGTTGTTCAACGAGCTGTACGACGAATGGGGCCGGGGCGCCCGTTGAGCGCGTCCTGCATGGAACTGCGCGACGCCGCGTACGAATCGAACCAAGGACATGCGATGACAGTAAACCGCAACGAGGCGCATCAAGACTTGTTGGCGCGGCGCAAGGCGCTGGGGCCGGCTTACCGGTTGTTCTACGAAGAACCGGTGGAACTGGTGCGCGGCGAGGGCGTGTGGCTGTACGACGCCTCGGGGCGTCGCTATCTGGACGCCTACAACAACGTACCCGTGGTCGGGCACGCCAATCCCGCCGTGGTGCAAGCGCTGTCGCGTCAGGCATCCAAGCTCAACACGCATACGCGGTATCTCCACGAAGGCGTGGTTAATTACGCCGAACGTTTGCTGGCGCTGTTTCCGGATGCGCTGGACATCGCCATGTTCACCTGCACGGGCAGCGAGGCCAATGACCTGGCGCTGCGCATCGCTTTCGAAGCGACGGGGCGGCGAGGCGTGATCGTTACCGAGAATGCCTATCACGGCGTGACGATGGCGCTGGCCGATGTGTCGCCTTCGCTGCGTCCTGTCGGGGCGCACGTCCGGACGATACCGGCGCCTTGCCTTCTAAAGGGATCGCCGCACGAGGTTGCGGCGAAGTTCGCCGCCTGCGTGGATGCTGCGGCCGACGAGCTGGAAGCCGCCGGCACGCCAGTGGCCGCGCTGATGGTCGACACCGTGTTCGCCAGCGACGGCATGTACGCCGATCCCGGCGAAGCGCTGACGTTGGCGGCCGAGCGCGTGCGCGTCCGCGGCGGCCTGTTCATCGCCGACGAAGTGCAAGGCGGCTTTGCCCGGATGGGCGCCAACTGGTGGGCTTTTCAGCGCGATAGCGTGATCCCGGACATGGTGTCCATGGGCAAGCCCATGGGCAACGGCCATCCGATCGGCGGCCTGGTCGTGCAGTCGCGCCTGGCAGAGGTCTTCGGCCGGCAATGCCGCTATTTCAATACTTTCGGGGGCAACACCGTGTCGTCGGCCGTCGGCCTGGCAGTGCTGGACGAGCTGGCGCGCATGGATGCGCCAGCCCACGTCGAGCGCACCGGCCAGGTCATGGCGCAAGCGCTGGACGAGCTGGCGCAGCGCCACGATTGCCTGGGGGCAGTGCGCGGGCAGGGCCTGTATTGGGGCGTCGACATCGTCGCGCCTGACGGGGATGCGGCGAGTGCCGCCCGCCTGACCCAACGAATCGTCAATGGGTTGCGCCAGTCCGGCGTGCTGCTCGGCACGGCCGGCCGGCATGCTTCGACGCTCAAGATCCGCCCGCCGCTTGTGTTCCAGCCCGAGCATGCCGGCCTTCTCGCCGCTGCCCTGGATGAGCAGTGCCGCACGGCGATGCGCTGAGCCACCAACAAGATAACTAGACGCTTCATAAGAAGACCGGTCCCACCCCACCACGTCGAACAAGCAAGGGAATCATCATGCGCAACACTATGTTCTTCAGAAAAACGGCACTGCATGTCCTGCTGGCAGGCGCAGCCGCTCTCGGCGCAGGCGCGTCGGCCATGGCGCAGACGCATGGCGGCACGCTCAACGTCATCCTGAATCCCGAGCCTCCCGTCCTGATGCTGGGCCTGAACCAGCAGACGCCTACCCAAATCGTCGGCGGCAAGATCTACGAGAGCCTGCTGACCTATGATTTCAAGCTTAATCCCCAGGCCAGCCTTGCCAAGTCGTGGAGCGTATCGCCCGATGGCCTGACCTATACCTTCGAGCTGCAGGAAGGCGTGACCTGGCACGACGGCAAGCCGTTCGGCGCCGACGATGTGCTGTTCTCGCTCAAGGAGTACTTGCCCGAGGTGCATGCGCGCGCCCGCAACAACCTCAGCCATGTGGCGAATATCGAGAAGACCGGGCCGCTCACCGTCGTCATTACGCTTAAAGAGCCGTACTCACCATTCATCAATGCCTTTGAAGTGTCGTCCGCGCCCATCGTGCCGGCGCACATATACAAGGGCACCGATTTCCGCAACAACCCCGCCAACCAGACGCCGATCGGCACCGGGCCGTTCAAGTTCAAGGAATGGCAGCGCGGCCGCTTCGTGCTGCTGGAGCGCAACGACAAATACTGGCGTCCCAACCTGCCGTACCTGGACAAGATCTACTTCCAGGTGATTCCGGACGCCAACTCGCGCCTGGTCGCGCTGGAAAGCGGCTCGGTGCAGGTCGCCAGTTTTGGCGACATCGATTTCGCCTTCCTGCCGCAGATCAAGGCCAACCCGCAGTTGGAGATCACGACCCAAGGGTACGAGTTCACTGGCTCGCACGCCGCGATCGAGCTTAACCATCGCGCCAAACCGCTGGATGACGCGCGTTTCCGCCAGGCCATCCAGTACGCCATTGACCGCAAGTTCATCGCCGAGCGCATTTTCTTCGGCGCTGCGCGCCCGGCCACGGGCCCGGTGTCGTCGGTCACGCGTTTCTACGACGACAAGCTGCCGCGCTATGACTACGACCCGAAGAAGGCTATTGCGCTGCTCGACGAAATGGGCCTGAAGCCGGATGCCAGCGGCAAGCGGGCCAGCATCAAACTGCTGGGCCTGCCCTATGGCGATACCTGGAACAAGGTGTCCGAGTACGTCAAGAGTTCGCTGTCCAAAGTCGGGGTGGAAGTGGTGCTGGAAAACACCGACGCGGGCAGCTGGGCGCGTCGCTACTCCAACTGGGAGTTCGATTCGGTGGTCGAGTACCTGTACCAATATTCGGATCCGGCGCTGGGCGTGGATCGCACCTACCGGTCAGACAATATCCACAAGGGCGGCTACGGCACCAACACATCGGGCTATGTGAACAAGGACGTGGACGCCGCGCTGATCGCCGCCGCGAAGGAAGTCGACCCGGTCAAGCGCCAGCAGCTGTACTCGCAGGCCTACGGCCAGGTCGCCAAGGATGCGCCGACCGCCTGGTTGGTCGAACTGGCGTTCCCCACAATCACCAATAAGAAGGTCAAGAACGTGACGACGTCCGCCATCGGCGTGGCGGAAAGCTTCGCGACGACCTACATCGAGAAGTAAGAGGGAGAACGGATGATGAGGTGGCTGCGGCCCTTACTTTCCGTGCTGGGCAAGTCGGTCACGGTGCTGGTTGCAGTCGCCGTCATCAACTTCGCCCTGGTGCACATGGCGCCCGGCGACCCGGTCAGCGTGCTGGCTGGCGAAGCCGGGTCGTCCGACGCGAAGTTCCTGGAACAGCTGCGCCAGGAGTTCAAGCTCGATCAACCCCTGGTGGTGCAACTGGGGAGCTATCTGCAATCCATCGCCACGCTGGACCTGGGCTACAGCTACCGGCAGCAACGCCCCGTGTGGGACATGATTGCCGACCGCTTGCCGGCCACGCTGGTGCTGGCGATCCCCGCTTTCCTCATCGCCCTGCTGGGAGGGATCCTGCTGGGGGCGCTGGCCAGCCGTTACCGCGGATCATGGCTGGATTCGGTCATCACCGCGGCATCGCTGGCGTTCTACGCGACGCCGATCTTCTGGGTCGGATTGCTGCTGGTGCTGGGATTCTCGGTCAGCCTGGGCTGGCTGCCCGCGTTCGGCTACGAGACGATGGGTTCGTCGCTGACCGGCGTGCCGCGAATGCTGGACATTGCCAAGCACGCCCTCTTGCCCATCGTCACCCTGGCGGGCTTCAACCTGGCGGTCTACACCCGTCTGGCGCGGGCCTCCATGAACGAGATCCAGGGCGCCGATTTCGTCAAGACGGCGTGGGCCAAGGGCCTGTCTTCGGGCCGGGTGGTGTGGGTGCACCAGCTGCGCAACGCCGTGCTGCCCGTCATCACACTGGCCGGCATGCAGGCGGGTCAACTGATCGGCGGCTCGGTGCTGGTGGAAACGGTGTTCGCCTGGCCGGGTATTGGCCGGCTGGCTTTCGACGCGCTGCAGCAGCGCGACTATCCCGTCCTGCTTGGGGTGTTTTTCTGCACATCGGTGGTGGTGGTGGCGTTCAACCTGTTGACCGACCTGATCTACCGCGTCGTCGATCCTCGCATGCAGAGTCAATCATGAAGTCATTGATCAAGCGATATTTCAGCAATGCCGGCGCGGTGGTGGGGCTGGTCTGCCTGGCAGCCATCGTGCTGATGGCCCTGGGCGCTCAGTGGCTCTATCCGATCAACCCTTGGGACGCTACTGAAGCGCCGTTCCTGCATCCGTTCGAGCAGGCCGGCGCCTGGTTGGGGGCGGACTCCATGGGGCGCAACATCGCAGCGGGCATCGTGCATGGCGCGCAGGCCTCGCTGCTGGTGGGCGTGGTGGCGACCGTGGTCGCGGTGTTCATCGGCATGCTGGTGGGCGTGCCGGCCGGCTACCTGGGCGGGCGCTGGGACGAGCTCCTGATGCGCGTGACCGAGATCTTCCAGACCATTCCCAGCTTTTTGTTCGCCATTGTGCTGGTGGCGATCTTCCAGCCGTCTTTCGGTTCGGTGATTACTGCCGTGGCGCTGGTGAGCTGGCCGCCGATCGCCCGGCTGGTGCGCGCCGAGTTCATGCGGGTCAAGTCCAGCGAGTTCGTCGAGGCCGCCACGGTGCAGGGCTATTCGCGCACGCACATCGTGTTTGCCGAAATCCTGCCTAACTGCGTGTCGCCGCTGATCGTGATGGCTTCGCTGATGGTGGCCAACGCCATTCTGCTGGAGAGCGCGATCAGCTTCCTGGGCCTGGGCGATCCCAACCTGATGACCTGGGGCTACATGGTGGGCGCGTCGCGCACGTTTCTGCGCCTGGCTTGGTGGATGTGCCTGTTCCCGGGCGTGGCGATCTTCGTCACCGTGCTGGCGGTCAACCTGATGGGAGAGGGGCTCAATGATGCGCTCAATCCCCGTCTCCATCGCAAGGGGTGAGCCGTGGCGTCGTTGCTTCAGATTGAAAACCTGTCGATCTCGCTGCCGGACGGCGGAGACCGCGCGTTTGCGGTGGAAGGCGTGAGCCTTGCCCTGAACCCGCGCGAAATCGTCTGCGTTGTGGGCGAGTCCGGGTCGGGTAAGTCCACGTTGGCGCATGCCGTCCTGGGCCTATTGCCGCGCGGCCTGCGGATCGCCGGCGGTGATATCCGGCTGGGAGAACTGCAACTGGCCGGCATGCCCCTGGGCGAGCTGCGTAAAGTGCGGGGCAAGCGCATCGCCATGGTGTTCCAGGAACCGCTCAGCGCGCTCAATCCGCTGATGCGCTGCGGACGCCAGATCGGCGAAATGTTGCGTACGCACGGCATGCGCCATGCCGCACAGGTGAATGCGCGTGTCGCCGAGCTGCTGACTTCGGTCGGCTTGCCGGATCATGCCCGCATTGCCGATTCCTATCCTTACCAATTGTCGGGCGGACAACGCCAGCGAGTCATGATCGCCATGGCCCTGGCGCTGGAGCCGGACATCCTGATCGCCGACGAGCCGACCACGGCGCTGGACGTCACCACCCAGGCGCAGATCCTGGCCCTGATCAAGGACATCCAGCAACGCAAGGGCCTGGCCGTGCTGTTCATTACGCACGACTTTGGCGTGGTGTCCGAAATTGCCGACCGGATCGTCGTGATGCAGGGCGGCCGCGTGATCGAGTCGGGCTCGGCGCAGCAGGTGCTGCGCGATCCCCAGGAGGCATACACGCAGTCGCTGCTGGCGGCCGTGCCGTCGTTCCGGCCACCGCCCGCCGGCGAGGTTCAGCCGGATGCCTTGCTTACGGTGAAGAACCTGCGCAAGACGTACGTGCGCAAGGGAAAGTGGTTCGGTCCGGCCCAGCAGTTCCCGGCGGTCAAGGGCGTGTCGTTCGACATCCGGCGCGGCGAGACGGTGGGGCTGGTGGGCGAGTCCGGTTCGGGCAAGTCGACCATCGGCCGCATGCTGGCGGGTCTGGTTTCTGTCGACGATGGCGAGGTGCGATTGCGCGGGGCCGACATGCTGGCGGAGGGCGCGTTCGCCGATCCGGCGCGGCGCCGTTCGGTGCAGATGATCTTCCAGGACCCGTATGGGTCGCTAAACCCCCGCCATACCGTGGCGCGCATCCTGACCGGAGGCATGCGCCGGCATGGCATGTCGGCCAGCGCGGCCATGGGCAGGGCGCGCGAATTGATGCAACTGGTCAAGCTGGACCCGTCCGCGCTGGATCGTTATCCCCACGAATTTTCGGGCGGCCAGCGCCAGCGCCTGGGCTTTGCCCGCGCCATCGCCGTGACGCCGGAACTGATCGTGGCGGACGAACCTGTGTCGGCGTTGGACGTCTCGGTGCAGGACCAGGTGCTGGCCATGCTGCGCCAACTCAAGCAAGAGCTGCATCTTTCCATGCTCTTCATCACGCATGATCTGCGCGTGGCCTCCCAGCTGTGCGACCGCGTCATCGTGCTCAAGCATGGCGAAATCGTCGAGCAGGGCCTGACTGCCCAGGTCTTGGAAAACCCGCAGCACGAATACACCCGCGAGCTGATTGCCGCGGTGCCCGGAAGAAGCTGGAAATAAACACACCCACACGCTTTATAGGATCGCGCAGTGAAAGCATTCATCTCCCCGACCCATGACGTGCCCTGGCCTGGCAACGCCATGATCCGTGGGCTGCTCAAACAGCACCACGATCGCGCCGAACGCAGCATCGAAATCCTTGCCGCGCTGAAGGATGACCTGCGTCTGGATTGCCAATTCGTGCAACGCGCAGCCGAACGTCCAGTGGAATTGTTCGAAGTCCACGCCCCGGACTATCTACATTATCTGGAGACCGCCTGGGACGAATGGTCCAAGGCGCCGGATGCGTCTTTCGAAGTGCGGCCCTACATCACGACGAATCGCTATTTCCCGACGTTGCGTACGCAGATTCCGGTGACGCTCGCCGGCCGCTATCTGGGCGATGGCGGCTCGCCATTGGTCCAGGACGCCTGGGTCAACATGAACGGCAGCGTCGACGCCGCGGTGGCGGCTGCCGACGCGATCATCGAAGGCGAACGCAGCGCCTACGCGCTGCTGCGGCCCGCCGGCCATCACGCCATGCGCGATCTGGCGATGGGCGGCTGCCACATCGCGAATACGGCGATTGCCGCGCAGCGTCTGGCCAAGCGTTTTGGCCGCGTGGCCGTGCTGGATATCGACGTGCACCATGGCAACGGCACGCAGCAGATCTTCTACGACCGCGACGACGTGCTGACCGTGTCGCTGCACGGAAAGCCAGAAACGCTGTTTCCGTTCATCTGCGGCTATGCCGACGAGATTGGAAGCGGCGCCGGCGAAGGCTACAACTGCAATCTGCCCATGGAGGGCGGCACGGCGATCAACGGTTACCTTGAGCACTTCGATCATGCCCTGGAACGGATCAAGGATTTCGCGCCAGGCGTGCTGGTGGTGGCGGCGGGCTTCGACACGTTCCGCCACGATCCGTTCGGCAACCTGGACATCGACACGGCCGATTACGCGGTACTGGGGGATCGAATCGCCCAGCTTGGCCTGCCCACCCTGTTCGTTCAGGAAGGGGGCTACAAGGTCGATACCCTGCGCGCCAACGTCAATTCGCTGGTCGAGGGCTATCTGAACCGCCAGGGAGCCTAGGCATGATGACTGTTGAACGCGAGGCGGGTGAGGGCCGTGTGGTGCTTATCAGCGGCGCCAGCCGGGGCATCGGGCTGGCCCTGGCACGTGAACTGCTAGCGCATGGCTGGCGAGTGTCGGCGGGGACACGCCAGCCTGTGGCGGCGCTGGCGGAGTATGGAGCGGATCGTTGTCATGGGGCGCCCTTCGATGCGCGGGATCCGGCAAGTGAAGCGGCCTGGGTGGCCGCGGCGCACGGCCATTTTGGACGAATCGACGCGATCGTCCATAACGCTGGCATCCTTAGCGGCAAGTCCGTGATCGAAGCGAGCGACCAGGACTTCGACGATATCTTCGCCGTCAACGTCAAGTCGCCCATGCGTCTGACGCGGTTGGTCTGGCCCCATTTACAGGCCGCGCCGGAGGGCAAGGTGCTTGTGATTGCCTCGTTGGCCGGCAAGCGCGTGCGGGCGGCGGAAGGCGGGCTGTATTCCATGAGCAAGGCCGCTGCACTGATGCTGGCTCATGGCATCCGCCATGCCGGCGAAGGGGATCGGATCCGTTGCACCGCAATCTGCCCGGGCTTCGTTGCCACCGACATGGCCGACGGCGTGGACGACTCCGTCAAGGCGCAATTGACCCAGCCCCAGGAAGTTGCCAGGATCGCCCGGATGGCGCTGGAGCTTCCCGCCACGGCCAGCGTGGCGGAAATACCGATCAGCTGGCGGGTGGAAACGGCTTATTGATCGGGAAGCGAGGCGGCGCTGCCGGGCTGGCGTCCGTCCGACCCATGCCCGGCTGGGTACAATCCGCTCCCTATGCGCTATTCCGACTTCGATCATCGCCTTGCCGCACTCGGCGCCCAGCCTGTCCATCGCGGCCGGCTCATGCGCGTCTGGCTGAACGGGCAGGCGCTTGACACCGGCACGCGGCGGCGGCGCGCAGAAGATTTCCTGCCGCTGGCGCTGCGCAATGCGCTACCCGCCGTGACGGCGGAACTGGACGGTCTTGCCTGTATCCGTTCCGAGCATGTCGGCAACGACGGCTCGCGCTTGCTCGTCGACCTTGCCGATGGGCAGATGGTGGAAAGCGTGCTGCTGCCGCGTGACGGCCTGTGCGTGTCCACGCAGGTTGGTTGCGCGGTGGGCTGTCGTTTCTGCATGACCGGCAAGAGTGGCTTGATCCGCCAGGTCTCCAGCATGGAAATCCTGGCCCAGGTGGTGCTGGCACGGCGTCTGCGCGCGGTGAAGAAAGTCGTCTTCATGGGCATGGGCGAACCGGCGCACAACCTGGAGAATGTGCTCGAAGCCATCGACCTGTTGGGCACCGAAGGCAATATCGGGCATAAGAACCTGGTGCTCTCCACGGTGGGCGACCTGCGCGTGTTCGAGGCCTTGCCGAAGCAGCGGGTCAAACCCGCACTGGCGTTGTCGCTGCACACCACCAAGACCGAGCTGCGTGAACACCTGCTGCCGCGTGCCGCGAAAATCTCGCCGGGAGCGCTGGTCGAGCTGGGCGAAAAGTACGCCCGCGACACCGGATACCCGATCCAATACCAGTGGACGTTGCTCAAGGGCGTCAACGACGGTGACGACGAGCTCGACGCCGTGCTGCACCTGCTGAAGGGCAAGTACTGCGTGCTCAACGTCATCCCTTTCAATAGTCTTGAAGGGGACGACTACCAACGCCCCGATCCCGAACGCATCCGCGAGATCGTCCACTACCTTCATAGCCGAGGGTTGTTGACCAAGGTGAGGAACAGCGCCGGGCAGGATGTGGACGGCGGCTGTGGCCAGTTGCGCGCGCGAGCCGTCGGCGCCGAACAGGTCGTCGTGCTGCGTCGCCCGCGCACGCCCGGGCTGGAAGCCGCCTAGCGCCGCCTAGCGCCGCCTGAGCTATGCTCGCCCCAGCGTGTGAGGTGCGAAGCGGGCCTGCTGGCCGCCGGCATCGGTCGCACACCATCCGATACGATTCGATGTTATGGAAGGCCAGGTCGCTCAAGATGAATACGCCCGAGAACTCCCCATCGTCCGCTGCCCCTTACGGGTTGCGGCCTGCTGAAGCGCAGAAAAAGGTCACTGTCCCGACCTTCGCCGACATGCGCGCCCGCGGCGAGAAGATCGCCATGCTGACCGCCTACGATGCGACGTTTGCGGCGGTGGCGGATGCGGCCGGCGTGGACACGCTGCTGGTGGGCGATTCGCTGGGCATGGTGTGCCAGGGCGGCAATGGGACCGTCGGGGTCACGCTTGAGGACATGGCTTATCACACCCGATGCGTGGCGGAAGGCGTCCGGCGCACCGGGGGACGCTCGCTGATTGTGGCGGATCTGCCCTTTGGCAGCTATCAGGTGTCCAAAGAGCAGGCGATCACCTCCGCCGTGGCGCTAATGAGCGCCGGCGCGCAGATGGTCAAGCTTGAGGGCGGAGGATGGGTCGCGGAAACGGCTCGGTTCCTGGTGGAACGTGGCGTTCCGGTATGCGGCCATCTTGGGCTGACGCCCCAGACGGTGTCGTCGCTAGGCGGGTTTCGCGTGCAGGGCCGCACGGATGAGGCCGCCGCGCGCTTGCGCGAAGACAGCGCGGCGCTTGAAGCTGCCGGCGCCACCATGCTGGTCCTGGAAATGGTGCCAGCGGCGCTTGCGGCCTCGATCACGGCGGATCTGGCCGTTTGCGCCACGATTGGCATTGGTGCGGGCCGCGGCACTGCCGGGCAGGTGCTTGTCCTGCACGATATGCTGGGCATCAACCTGGGCCGGATGGCGAAATTCGTCCACAACTTCATGGACGGCAGCGATGGCGTCAAGGACGCGATCGCGCGTTATGTACATGCGGTGAAGAGCGGGTCATTTCCCGATGACGCCAAGCATGCCTGGTAAGCCGTCGGCGCGGTTGCCGTCCGGCTTCGGGGCTGGGGCCGTGCCTTTTGCGGCAACGTTGCCTGCCTAGGCGGCCGGGTGGCGCGGCTTTTTCATGAGGGCTCCTGCTCGAGTTTTGCATGGCGGTACAGCGCGACCCGATCCAGGACCGTCAATCCGCCGTAGTGCGTCTGCAGGACGCCGGCCCGGGCCAATGTCACCAACGCGGTGTTGCAACGCTGGCGCGACACGCCGCACAGGCTGGCGATCTCTTCCTGGGATATCTTCAAGCGGCCGTTGGTGCCGGAATGCGCTTCGGCGTCCAGTTGCGCCGCGACGGCGCGTGCAACCGTGGTGTCGACATCCAGCAGCACGTTGCCCGTGTAAGAGGCCATCAGCCAGTTGACCCGATGGGCCAGGTGCGTCATCAGCGCCTTGGTGAACTCGATATTGTTGTTCCACAGGCGTTCGCAGGTGTCGCGCGGCAAGATCACGACCCGGCTTGGCCGTAGCGCCACCACTTCATATTCGAAGCGTTCCCGGCGGATCATGGTGGCTTCGCCGAACCAGCTGCCGGTACTGAAACCGGCCAGCGACAGGGATCGGCCGTCCGACCCCCGCGACGACCATTTCACCAGGCCTTCGACCACGCCATACCAGCCCGGGGACTTTGCGCCTTCGCGAAACAGGTATTCGCCTGTGCGCAGCGACACCACACGCAGCTCGGCGCGGACCACTTCACGTTCAAGTTGAGGCAAGCCGTTGTACCAGGGGACAACGTCCAGCATTTTGTCGACAGGGCATGGCGCCGGCCGTCGTTTGGCGCCTGGCGATTCGCTGCCGGTACCGGTGGGCGGTCCGCGCATAGTGCTCCCTATTCAGCAGTGATGTTCACGCACAGGTAAACCCTAGGGCGCTTTGTCAACTTGATGACTGTCCGCACTCGGGGTCCAGTCCCAGAATAGTTGAGGCCTTAAGAGCCAAAAACCATAAGAGGAGATGGGTATGTTGTCAATGCCACGCATGTTGTCCGGCACCGCGCTCGCTTGCGCGGGCGCTGCCTCGTTGCTGAGCGCGAGCATCGCGCATGCGCAGATTTCCGACGATGTTATTCGAATCGGGTTCATTACCGACATGTCCGGCGTCTATTCCGGCCCCGACGGCCCCGGCGGGGCAGAGGCCATCAAGATGGCCATCGAGGAAATGGGCGGTGAGATCAACGGCAAAAAGATCGAGCTATTGACGGCGGACCATCAGAACAAGGCGGACATCGCGTCGGCCAAGGCGCGCGAATGGTTCGACCAGCGGGGCCTGGACATGCTGATTGGCGGCACCAATTCCAGCACGGCGCTTGCCATGTCGAAGGTGGCGGCCGACAAGAAGAAGCCGATCATCGTGGTGGGCGCGGGCGCCCCGGCGCTGACCAACGAGCAATGCACCCCCTACACCCTGAACTACGCCTACGACACCGTCGCGCAAGCGCGCGGCACGGGCGCGGCGGTGGTGAAAGCGGGCGGCAAGACCTGGTACTTCCTGACGGCGGACTACGCCTTCGGCAATGCGCTGCAGGCCGACACCACGAAGGTGGTCGAGGCGGCGGGCGGCAAGGTGGTGGGGTCGGTCAAGCATCCGCTGGCCTCCAGCGATTTCTCGTCCTTCCTGCTGCAAGCGCAAAGCAGCAAGGCGGAAATCCTGGCCTTGGCGAACGCGGGCGCCGATGCGACTAACTCGATCAAGGCGGCCAACGAATTCGGCATCACGAAGACGATGCGGCTGGCCGGGCTGATCATGTTCATCAACGACATCCACGCCATGGGGCTGGATGCGGCGCAGGGACTGTACCTGACCGACAGCTGGTATTGGAACACGTCGGACGAGACGCGCGCCTGGAGCCAGAAATTCTTCGAACGGCGCAAGGCCATGCCGTCGTCGCTGCAGGCGGCGGACTATTCGGCGGCGTTGCAGTACCTGCGTGCGGTCAAGGCCACCGGAACCGACGACGCCGACCGCGTGTTGGCGCATATGCGCGAAAACAAGCTGAACGACCTCTACATCAAGGACGGCGTCGTCCGCCCGGACGGCCGGGTGGTGCACGACATGTATCTGCTTCAGGTCAAGACGCCCGCCGAGTCGAAGGCGCCCTGGGACTACTTCAACGTGGTGCAGACCATCGACGGCAACGAGGCCTTTACGACCAAGGCGGAAAGCCGCTGCGCGCTGTGGAAGTAAGGAGAACCCATGTCTAAACGCAAAGTGATCGTGACCATCGCCCCGACGGGGGGCATGGCGCTGAAAAGCCAGAATCCGCATCTGCCGACCCAACCCGCGGAGATCGCCGACGACGTCTACCGCTGCTACAACGCCGGGGCCAGCGTGGTGGCCCTGCATGCGCGGCGGCCGGACGATCTGGCCACCTGCAACGCCGACATCTATCGCGACATGAACGAGCGCATCCGCGCGCGTTGCGACATCGTCCTGAACAACTCCACGGGTGGGGGCGTGCATGGCGACATGGTCAAGGAGACGTCGCCCGGTACGTGGGAGATCCTGTGGGAAGAGCGGCTCAAGGGCATGGACGCCGGCGCCGAGATGTGCACGCTGGACGCCACCACCTTGAACCTGGCCTTCGGTGACCGCGAATACCTGATGAACACGCCGCTGACCCGGGCGCGCGAGATGGCGGCCGCCATGCAGGCACGCGGCATCAAGCCAGAATGGGAGGTGTTCAGCCCGACGCACATCCTGCAGGATGCGACGACGCTCATTAACGAGGGCCTGGACGAAGCCCCGCATTTCATCAACCTGGTGATGAACGTGCACCGCAATTTCCAGAACGCCATGCCGTTTTCGCCGCGTCATCTGCAGATGATGGTGGACCTGCTGCCCAAGAACAGCATTTTCTGCGTCAGCGGCATCGGACCCGCGCAGCTGGAAGCCAACATCAGCGCCTTGCTGCTGGGTGGGCATGCGCGCGTGGGCCTGGAAGACAATCTGTACTACCGGCACGGGGAATTGGCTACCAATGTCCAGTTGACCGAGCGGATCGTGCGCGTGATCCGGGAAATGGACATGGAACCGGCCACGCCTGCCGAGGCGCGCGAAATGCTGGGCCTGCCTCTGCGTAGCGGCATCCGGCCGGCGTTCGCGCTGTGACCGGCCCCCAACCCTCCACCGACCAAGCAACATGATCGACTCATTGAAAGGCAAACGCGTCCTCGTCACCGCAGGGGCGCACGGCATCGGCCTGGCCATTGCCCGCAAATTTCTGCAGTCTGGCGCCGACGTGCATATCTGCGATGTGAACGCGCAAGCGTGCGAGGCTGCGCGTGCCGCGCATCCGGCCTTGAGCGCCAGCGTCACGGACGTCTCTGACGAAGCCCAGGTGCTTGCCATGTTCGAAGACCTGTCCGGCCGATGGGGCAAGCTGGATGCGCTGATCAACAATGCGGGCGTGTCGGGCCCGACAAGCCGGCTGGAAGACACCGCGCTGGACGCGTGGCGGAATACGCTGGACGTGAATCTGACCGGAACCTTCCTTTGCTCTCGGAGCGCCGTGCCTTTGCTGCGGGCGGCGGGGGGCGGGTCCATCGTCAATATCTCGTCCGTGGCGGGCCGCCTGGGCTTTTCGTTGCGCACGCCTTACAGCGCCAGCAAATTCGGCTTGGCGGGCCTGACGCAGACCTGGGCCATGGAACTGGGCCCCGACGGCATCCGGGTGAATTCCGTGTTGCCGGGGGTCGTGGCCGGAGACCGCGTGGAACGCGTGATCGCCGCCCGTGCGACGGCGGGCGGGGTCAGCAACGATGACATGCGCATGCAGTTGGTGGAGAAAGTCTCGCTGCGCCGCATGACGCAGCCGGAGGATGTAGCCAACCAAGTGGCGTTCCTGTGTTCGGACGAGGGCGCCATGATCAGCGGGCAAAGCATTTCCGTGTGCGGCAACGTGGAGCACCTGGGATAAGCCAGGGGTCGGCCGCCGGATAGAATGGTCTGCTTCTATGGCAACCATTCCTCTGGCGAACAGACCGCATGACCCGGGCATTCGAACTTGAAACGCTGAAGATCCGCATGAACGACGCGGACCTTCAGCCGTTGGATCTGCATCAGCGCATTCAGCGGGCGCTGCGCGCCCTGATCCTGGACGGCGCGCTGGACCCGGGCGTGAAGTTGCCCGCGACGCGCGCCATGGCCACCTCGCTGGGGGTGGCGCGCGACACGGTCGAAAATGCCTACGTCCAGTTGCACCGTGACGGCTACATCGTGCGGCGTGCGGGGTCGGGCAGTTACGTGTCCGACACCGTGGGCGCGGAGTTGCGCGGGGCCGCAAGGCGCCGCATCAAGCTGGTCGACGACAAGCGCGAGGCGGCAGCGCCCGGCGCGGGCCTGAGCCGCCGGGGCAGGATGATATTCGACAGCGGTGGCGTGACGGATCAGCAGGCGGTCCGGGCCTTTGCCACGGGGCTGCCCGAGACCCGGACGTTTCCAACCGACATCTGGGAACGCTTGCAGCGCCAGGCGATGAAGGAACACCGCGGCCAGGTGTTGCTGCATGGCGACCCGCAAGGCGCCGCGCCGCTACGTAAGGCGATCGCGTCCTATCTGAACCTGGAGCGGGGCGCCAACGTGTCGGCGGACCAGATCCTGGTGCTGAGCAGCACGCGGCAAGCCCTGTTCCTGTGCGCGCAATTGCTGGTGGATGCCGGCAAGCCGATCCTGTTGGAGAACCCGGGCTACTTCGGCGCGAAGAAGGCCTTCGAATCGGCCGAGGCCAGGATCGTGCCCATCGACGTGGACGAGCAGGGCATCCGCACGGACCTGCTGCGCGCGGATCGCAGCGGCGCCAACTGCGTCTACGTGACGCCCTCGCATCAATACCCCACGGGGGCGACGCTGTCACTGGCGCGCCGGCTGGAGCTGACCCGCTGGGCGGCAGAGAACGGCAAGTGGATCATCGAAGACGATTACGACAGCGAGTTCCATTACGAAGGCTTGCCGACGGCCTGCGTGCAGGGCCTGGACAAGTATCAGCGCACGCTTTATATCGGCACCTTCAGCAAGACGCTCTATCCGGGCCTGCGGATGGGCTACATGGCGCTACCCACCGAGCTGGTCAGCGCCTTTGCCTATGCGCGCAGCATCCTGGACGGACACACGCCGCAAATCTTGCAGCTGACCTTGGCTCGGTTCATGGAAGACGGGCACTACAACGCCCACATCCGCGCTATGCGCAAGCTGTACGCATCGCGTCGCGACGCCATGTTGCAAGCGCTGGACAAGCACATGGACGGCATTGCGGTGGCGCTGCGGCCGGAAGGCGGGTTGCAGATCCCTTGCCTGCTTGCCCGCGGCTGGTCCGAAGAAAAAACCATCCGGCAGGCGGCCGGCGCCGGCCTGTTGCTGCCGGGGCTAAGCCGCCTGTATGCCGGCGCAGACAAGCGGCAAGGCTGGATCCTGGGATATTCGTCGTTGACCGCGCACGAGATCGACACCGCCATGCGGCGCTTGTCTGCCGCGCTCAGGAAGCGGTAGGCGGCGAGGCTACGGTTTGGCCGGGTTGGCCGAATTTGGGATCGGCGCGCGGCTGCCGCCGTGCATCAGCAGGTGCGCCGTCAGGCCGGCGACAAGCCCCCAGAAGGCGCCGCCCACGCCCAGCAGCGTGACGTTGGCAGCCGTGGCCAGGAAGGTGATCAGCGCGGTTTCCCGGGTGCGGGCGTCGGCCATGGCGTTGGCCAGACTGCCGCCGATGGCGCCCAACAGGGCCAGCCCGGCCAGCGTGGTGATGAAGGCCTTGGGCAATACCATGAACAACGTGGCCAGCGTCACGCCGAAGGTGCCCACCAGGATGTAGAGCGCCCCGCAGGCCAGCCCCGCAACGTAGCGCTTGCGCGCATCCGGGTGCGCGTCCGGTCCCGTGCAGATGGCTGCGGTGATGGCCGCCACGTTGAACGCGTGCGCGCCGAACGGGGCCATGATCAACGAACCCAAGCCGGTCACCGTCAGGATGGGATTCGCGCTGGTCTTGAACCCGTCGTTGCGCAGCACCAGCATTCCCGGCATGTATTGGCCCGTCAGGGTGATGATGAATAGAGGCAGTGCGACGCCCAGCAGCGCCTGCACTGAAAAGCGGGGCATTTCGAAAACGGGCGCGGCCAGGCGCAGGTGGATGGCCGAGAAGTCGATCCGGTGCTGTGCGATCAGCATCGCCACGCCGATTGCAAGGATGCCGACCACCGCGAAGCGTGAGGTATAGCGCTTGAGCAGCGCATACGAGATGACCAGCACGATGACCAGCAGCGGGTCGACGCTGGCGCCGCCGAATGCGTTGACGCCGAACTGCAGCAGGATGCCGGCCAGCAGGCCGGCCGCGATGCCGCCGGGGATCATGCGCACCAGTTTCTCAAACGCACCGGACCAGCCCAGCAGAATGAAGCCCAACGCCGAGACCACATAGGCGCCAATCACTTCGCCATAGGGCGTGAACGGCATCACGGTGGCCAGGAAGGCCACGCCCGGCGTCGACCAGGCCGTGATGATGGGTTCCTTGTAGCGAAAACTGAGCAGGGCGCCGGTAACGCCCACGCCGATGGAAACGGCCCACACCCAGGACGCCGTCTGGGCGGGCGTCAGCCGGGCCAGTTCGGCCGCCTGGAACACCAGCACGAAGGTCCCGCCGTAGTTAACGAGGACCGAGATCAGGGCGGCGACGGTGGGCGAAAAGAAGTCGGCGGGTCGAAGGCGAGCCGGCGATGTCGTCATGAATCACTCCAGATTGCGAAAGGGGCCGCAGGGCGCGCAGCCGGAACAAGGCGCAAAGTGTAGGAGTGATGTGGACTGGCATTTCATGCCACATCGGAATGCTTCAACAGACCGCTTTTGGTGCTATGCCTGCACCTTCGCGGGCTCGTAGAAGCAATAGCCGCTGTTGCGCAGCGTCTTGACCGGCAGCGTCTGTCCGCTGACGTCTTCCACGCGACGCCGCAAGCGGCGCATCTGCGTATCCAGGCGGCGCTGGTCGTAGTCCAGGTAGTCGAAGCCCAGTGCTTCGATGATCTGCCGGCGGCTGATGTTCTCGCCGGGTTGGCTCATCAGGCAGCGCAACACCAACAGGTCCTGCTGCGACAGCGGCACGGCCGGCGCGCCGGGAATGATCAACCGGCGAGGCCCCACTTCCAGGGTCCAGTTGGGCGCTGTCGGTTGGACTGCAGGCGGCGGGAGCCGCTGCAGGCCCAGTCGGCGCTCCAGGGCGGCCAGCACGGCGGCCAGTTCGTCCAGGTCGCAACCTTTGCCCAAGTAGTGGTCGGCGCCCAGCCCCAGTCCGGAAATCCGGTCTGCGCTGGTCTGCCGCGCGCTGAACACCACGATGCCCACTTGCTGGCCTTCCTGACGCAGGCGTTGGATCAGGTCCAGGCCACAGCCGTCGGGCAATCCGATGTCGATCACCGCCAGGCGATGGCGGTCGGCGTCGAAATGCCGGTCGAATTCTTGCAGGCTGGACACGCAACTGGGCGCGTAGCCAAGCTCTTCCAGAAACTCGCCCAGCTCTTGGCGCAAGACGGGTTCGTCTTCCAGCAGGATGACCTCAGGCATGGGACGCGCCTGCGCGGAAACCGCTGGAGGGGTGGTGTAATCTGCGTGGCTGCACGGGATTGCGACTCGATGAAACGGAAATATTACCCCACGGTGTGGGCGGGATTGATGCTGTTGGCGCTGACCTTGGCCGCCGCATTGGCGGGCGCCGGGCAGGCGCGCGCAGAGCCGCTGCGTCTGAACGCGCAGTTGGGGCTGGCGGACGCCGCGGGCCATTTGGAACGCCTGGACGATCCGGCCGGTACGTTGACGGTAGACGAAGCGGCCGATGCATCGGGGTGGGCTGGCCTGCCGGCTGGCCTGAGCGCGGGTTTCACCCCGACCACCGTCTGGCTGCGTCTGCCGGTGCAGGTGGATGATCTGGCGCGCGGGGGCTGGATGCTGCGGCTGAGCAACGCGCTGCTGGACGATGTGCGCCTATACGTCCATCAGGATGGCGACTGGAGGCCGCTGGGGTACAGCGGGGAGGATGTGCGGCGGCGCGATTGGCCGGTTGACTATCGCACCCCGGTGATTCAGTTTGATCCGCCCGCGCCGGGGTCCTATGTGATCCTGGCGCGGCTGCAAAGCAAGAACGCCCTGGCGACGCGCCTGGAGGTCTGGCAGCGGTTGGCGTTCGATAACCAGTCGCGGCGCGAAGGGCTGCTGTTCGGCCTGTATTTCGGCTTTTATTTGCTGCTGATCTGCGTGCACGCCGTATTCTGGTGGGCGACGCGCGCACCCATGAGCGGCTTGTTCCTGGCCTACATCGGCAATTGTGTTTTCAATGAAGTGATGTCGCTGGGACTGGTGCAGCAGCTGACGGGCTTGCCGGTGGGCTGGAGCGACCGGATGCTCGGCGTGGGCATTGCAGTGAGCTTGCCGGTGGCGTTGCGGATTGCTTTTGCCCAGCTGAATCTGGGCGCGCTGTATCCGCGTGCGGTGCGCTGGCTGGAGCGGTTGTTCTGGGGTATTGCTGTGGTGTGCTCGGCACTGGTCGTGTCGGGACACTACGGGTGGGGCATGCAACCGGTCCAGTTGCTGGCCTTGGCGCTGATCGTGGGGTTTACGACGCTGGCCGCCTATCTGCTGAAAAAGGGCTGGCGTCCGGCGCGCTTTTTCGCCCTGGCTTTCGGGGTGTTCTATATCGGCGTGCTGATTGCCTTCTTGCGCAATCTGGGCGTGCTACCAGTCAACGTGTTTACGGAATACGTCTCTACGCTGGGCACGATGCTGCACATGCTGCTGCTCAGCCTGATCATCGTGGGGCGCTACGAGCGCCAGCGCCGCGACATGGAGCGCCAGCAGGCCAATCTGGCGGCCGACATGGCGCGCCAGCACAGCCATCGGCTAGAGCAGGAGGTGGCGTTGCGCACGGCCGAAATGCAGGGTGAGATCCAGCGGCGGGTCGAACTTGAGGATGAACTGCGCGCATCGCTGGAACAGGAACGTCGCGTGTTCGCCGAGCAACGCGAATTCGTGGCGATGGTGTCCCATGAATTCCGTACGCCGCTTGCCATCATCACCACATCGGCGCAGCAACTGGGCCGCAATCTGGCCGCGCCCGTCGAGAAAAGCCTGGCGCGCTGCGGCAATATCCGCGATGCGGCCATGCGCCTGTTGGCGCTGGTCGACGAATACCTGACCCATGACCGTATGCGCGAACCTAGCGCCGAATTGCGCCTGACGCAATGCGACCTGCTGGCGCTGCTGGCGGATCTGGACCGCGAGTTTCCCGCGGGCCGCATCCAGTGCGTCTATGGCGCGGGCGAACACGTCTTGCTGTGCGACGCCGGCTTGCTGCGCATCGCGTTGCGCAACTTGCTGGCCAATGCCGACCGGCATTGCGCGCCGGGCAGGGCGGTTCGAGTGACGCTGCGCGAAGAGGGCGACTGCCTGCATATCGACGTGGCCAACTCCGGCGACCGCATTGCTTCCGCCGAGCAGGCGCGCTTGTTCCAGAAGTACTACCGGGGCCCGAACGCCTTGCGCCATCCAGGTGCCGGCTTAGGGCTATACCTGGTCAGGACAATCGCCGAGCGCTTGGGCGGTTCGGTGTTCCTGAAGAGCGCGGGTGGGGCTGAGCCGGTGTGTTTCTGCCTGAGCCTGCCGCGCCGGCTGAAGGGAGCGGGGGCAGGCTGATCGCGCCGGGGATGGCGCCGCCCGCGGTGTCGACACCCGACAATCTGTTGCAGAAAAGCATCTATATGTTTCTGGCGGGGCTAGCGCCCGGAAGGGTAACTTCGCCTAATTGCACGCTACATCGCGTTTTTTTGAATCTCGTAAGCCCAATTCTCGAACATTTTCGACGTGCTTAGATTTGCTCAGATTTAAAAACGCAATCATCGGTATATTTTAGCAGCGAAATTTACAAATTGTGACGCTGCCCGATTCAGGAATATCCGATGAAAAAGCCTTCCCTTAACCACATCTTCCGCCTGGTCTGGAATGAAGCCCTGGGCGTGTATGTGCCGGTTGCTGAACACGCCAGCGCGCGTCGCAAGCGCAGCAGCGGGTCTGCCGCGGCATTGACAGCGGCATTGTTGCTGTCCGGGCCGGCATTGGCCGCGGATCTGCCCACCGGGGGCAATGTCGTGGCGGGGGCGGGGTCGATCAGCCAGAACGGCTCGGCGATGACCATCAACCAGCAGACCGGCAAGATGGCGGTGGACTGGCAGAGCTTTTCCATCGGCAAGGGCAACAGCGTCACGTTCAACCAGCCGGGCCGCGATTCGGTCGCGCTGAACCGGGTGCTGGGTCCGGACGTGTCGGTGATCCAGGGCGCGCTGAACGCCAACGGCCAAGTGTTTCTGGTCAACCCGAACGGCGTGGTGTTCACGCCGACGGCGCAGGTGAACGTGGGCGGCATCGTCGCCAGTACGCTCAACATCAGCACCCAGGATTTCCTGGCGGGCAACTACAAGTTTGAAGGCGCCAGCAGCAACGCCATCATCAACCAGGGCAACATCACGGCGGCCCCGGGCGGCACCATCGCGCTGATCGCGGCCAAGATCACCAACACCGGCAACCTGACGGCCGACAAGGGCAACGTCCTGCTGGGCGCCGGCAGCCGCGTCAATCTTGACCTGGGCGGCCCGGTCAAGATTGAAGTGGAACAAGGCGCGATCGACGCGCTGATCGAACAAGGCGGCGCCATTCGCGCCGACGGCGGCGTGGTCTACCTGACGGCCAAGGCCGCGGGCGATTTGGCCAGCACCGTCATCAACCACACCGGCATCACGCAAGCCAAGACGCTGGCCACCGGCGAGAACGGCAAGATCGTGTTGCTGGGCGACATGGTCAATGACCGCATCGCCGTGGCCGGCAAGCTTGACGCCAGCGCGCCCAACGGCGGCAAGGGCGGTTTTGTGGAAACGTCGGCGGCAAAAGTGACGGTGGCGGCAGGCGCGGTTATCACCACCAAGGCGGTCAGCGGCCAGCATGGATCGTGGCTGATCGATCCGACGGACTTCACGGTCAGCCCGGGCACGACGGGTCAGACAGACAGCGGCATCGGCGCCGATACGCTGTCGGCCAACCTGGACAACGGCAATGTAGAGTTGAGGACCGTTGATAACGGCTCGCAGGCCGGCAATATCAACGTGAACTCGGGTGTGAAATGGAGCGCCAGCACGAAGCTGACGCTCAGCGCGCATGGCGCCGTGACGATCAACGCACCCATCACTGCGACGGGCGATGCGGCAGGACTGGAGTTGAATCTCGGCGGTTTCAAGCAGCGGGGATTCTCCTCGACGGGCGACACCTATACGGTCAATGCCCCTGTCACATTGAGCGGTGCCAACGCGTCTTTGACGATCAACGGCGCGAACTACACGCTGATTCAGAACATGGATCAGTTCAAGGCCATCAATAGTTCCGGGCTGACCGGTCGCTACGCATTGGGCCAGGATCTGGACGCGAGCGGCCAGGCCTACACCCGGTCGCTCATTAATGCGGGCTTCAATGGCGTGCTGGCCGGCATGGGGCACACGATTTCCAACGTGACCATCAACGCGGCCTCGAACGTCGCCATGATTGGCCTGATCTCGACGACTGGAGCCAACGGCGTGATTCGGGATCTCGGCCTGAAGAACGTCTCTGTGACGGGTGGCACGCGCGTCGGCGCTTTGGTTGGTGATAACCAGGGTGGCCAGATCATCAACTCGTATGCGCAAGGGGTCGTGAACGGTGGGGCGACGGTGGGCGGCCTCGTCGGCATGTCCACCGGCAGCATCAAGAATTCCCATGCCGACGTGAACGTGACGACGACGTCCGGTTACACCGGCGGTCTGGTGGGCAACAACGCCGGCGACATTTCCAACTCCCACGCGACCGGCGCCGTCGCTGGCGGCGCGGGCTCGTATTTTGGCGGGTTGGTGGGTTACGTCACCGCCGGCAACCTGACCGATGTCTACGCGACGGGCAATGTGATCACGAGCGGCAATTCTGCCGGCGGCTTGGTGGGCGCCAGCTTGGCCAGCATGATCAAGAATGCCTATGCGACCGGGGATGTGACGGCAAACTTCAACGTGGGCGGGTTGATCGGCTATGGCTATGGTGTGACGATCGACTCGGTTCACGCGACCGGAAAGTTGACGGCGATCACGAACCAGACCACGACAGGAGGTATCGGTGGCTACCTGCGCTTCGCCTCATCCGTGACCAATGCCGTGTGGGATAGCGCCAGTACGGGAGTCTCCGTCGCGGTCGGAACATCCACCGAAGGAACGACGTTCGCTCCCACTACGACCAGCGTCACGGCTCTCAACCGCTACTCGCGCTCGGCCTACGCCAATTACGGCACCTGGACGCTGGTGCCGGGAACCCAGGACGTCTATGTCGCCAAGGATACCGGCGGCAACGCAAAGTGGATCATGATCGAAGGGCGCACCCGTCCGTTCCTGGCCAGTGAATACAGCTTGGCAATTTCCAACGACCATCAACTGCAGCTGATAGCCTATGACCAAGCCGCCAGCTACAACATCGTTCGGGACTTCTCCGCGTCTGCAACTGGCGCGGCGTCGGCGGGCACCAGTGGTATGTGGAGCGCCAATGGCTTCAGCTCCCTGGGCCGCGTGGGTTATGGCTTCACGGGAAGTCTGAATGGCAATGGGCATGCGATTTCCGATTTGTCGATCGTAGAAGCGGCTTCATATGCCGGACTCTTCGGCATGATTTCGGAAGGCGCTACCGTCAGGAACCTGGGTCTCGACAATCTCAGCGTCAGCGGCAATGGTGAACTGGTGGGTGGACTGGCGGGGTTCAACGGCGGCGTCGTGGATAGCGTCTACGTCAATGGAAGCGTGTCGAGCGCGCGCCCAACAACGGAGTTGGGTGGCCTGGTTGGCCGGAATTATGGCCATATTTCCAACGTCTACACGTCTGGAACCGTGCAAAGTGGCGCGACGACCGGAACGTACGTGCATGTTGGTGGATTGGTTGGCATCAATAACGCGAACATCAGTCAGGCGTACTCCACGAGTCTTGTCCAGACAGGCATTGCCCGGAACACAGCTGGCGCGCTTGTCGGCACAAACAACGGCATGATCAATAACAGCGTGGCAGCCAGCACGGATGCGGCGGGTAATCCATTGGGTTCCGTCAATAATTCCAGATTGGTGGGCGTGAATAACATGATGGTGAATGGCGGCGGCATGAAGACTGCCGCGCAGCTTAGCCAGCAGTCGACGTTCGCAGACTGGAGTATCGATAATCGGGGTGGCACGGGTGCGACGTGGCGCATCTACGAGGGCTACTCGACGCCCTTGCTCCGCGCCTTCCTCAAGCAAGTGACCGTGAGCCTGGCCGACAAGGTCTACGACGGGCAATTGAGCGGCGGCACCGGCTACATTTCGTCCAATCCCAGTGCAGAGCTGAGCGGCAGCATCAGCTACACCGCCAACTCCAAGAACGCAGGCACGTACACCGTGGCCGACGGCTCGTTGACCGTCAATGGAAGCCTGTATTCCAACCAGCAAGGCTACGACATCATCTATGCCGATGGCCTGAGCCTGAACGTGCTGAAAAAGGGCGTCACGATAGACGTCACGGCGGATGACAAGACGTATGACGGCAATACCCTTGCCGTCGTGCGCGGTCAGGCCGGTAGTGGCTTGATTGCGGGCGATAACCTGGGCGCCCTCGGTGTCGGGAATTTCTCGGACAAGAACGCGGGCGCCGGCAAGACCGTCACGGTCGGCGGCATCACGCTGAACGGCACGGATGCCGGCAACTACTTCATCTCATCCATCACGTCGATCGCTCCCAAGGCAACCATCTCGGCCAAGGAGCTCACCGGCACGATCACCGCGTCGGGCAAGACCTATGACGGCACGCTCACCGCCGACACCAACGGGGCGCTGGCGGGCCGGGTCGCGGGCGACGACGTGACTTTGTCCACGACGGGCGCCTTTGCCGATAAGAACGCCGGGCGTGGAAAGTTGGTCAACGTCAGCGGCAGTCTGGCAGGGGAAGATGCGGGCAACTACGTCTTGAACGCCAATACCACCACCACTGCAGACATCGCCGGGCGCCAGCTGACCGCCACGTTGGGTACATCGGATAAGGTCTACGATGGCAACACGGCCGCCACCGTCACTGGCGGCAACACTATCACCGGCATCATCGAAGGCGATTCGCTCGGCGTGGCGGGGACATTCGCTGACAAGAACGCGGGGGCAAACAAGGCGGTAGCCTTCTCCCTGACGGGCGAAGACGCAGGCAACTACGTGTTGAGTGTTGCCGATGCGCGCGCCACCATCAGGCAACGCGTGCTGGGCATCGCCGGATCCACGGTCGCGGGCAAGACTTACGACGGCAGCACCACCGCGCAGGCTGTCGCCGGTTCGCTTACCAATCTTGTCGGAGGCGAAACACTGGGCGTCGGCACCTTGGCGCAGTTCGACAGCGCCAACGCCGGCAGCCGTAACGTCAATGTGCACTACGCGCTGACCGACACCGGTTCCGGCCTTGCCGCCAACTATGTGTTGGCCGATACGCAGCACCAGGCTGTCATCGATCGTCGCGCGATCACCGTGGTGGCGGAAGACAAGACCAAGCGCGTGGGTGACGCGGACCCGGCACTGACGTGGCGCATTGTCCAGGGCAACCTGATCGGCAATGACTCGCTGGCGGGTGCACTGAGCCGCGCTCTTGGCGAGAGCGCAGGTAGTTACGCGATCAGCGCTAACGGCCTGTCCAACAGCAACTACCTGATTGCCGCGCAAGATGGCACGCTGGTGGTCAGCAACGCGGTGCAGCCGCCCGACACCGTGGTGGTCGGCAGCCCCGTGCCGCCGGATAACCGCCGCGCGTCTGCGCAGTCCGCCGCACAGTGGTTGCAGGCCGCCGTCGGCACCGCCAACTCGATCCCGCCGAACCTGACTGGAGAGTTGAGCTATGTGCCGGTCACCTCGAGCAGTCAAGGCCAAGATCAGCCTTCCACGGAGCGACCGCCACAGAACGCTGGCCAAGGCGCCCGTGCCATGCAAGGCCCTGCTCAGGTGCTGGTGATCGATGGCGGTGTCCGCCTGCCGGAAGGTCTCCTCCCGGGCAACATCTGATCCCTGCACTCCGATACGGCAATCTGTTCCTTACTTATCCGCTTGCCGGTGACCACGGCCCTTTGGGGCCGTGGGCCGCCGTTCCGCATACCCGATTTCACAAGATCATGACGCTAGCTTCGTTTACCGCTCGTCCGCATTACCTGGCGCTGGCCCTTGCCGCGCTGCTGCCCGCTTCCGCACCCGCCTGGGCGCAGCAGGTTCCCAACGCCGGCCGCGTGCTTCAGGAGCAACAGGCGACCGAACCTGCGGCGCCGGCCCCGTCGCCCGAACTGAACCTGAGCAGCCCCGTTCCCGGCACGGTTGCGCCGGGCGGCCCGCAAGCCAGCGTGACCCGCATTGACCTGACGGGCAACCAGGCCTTTTCGACCGAGCAATTGCTGGCGCGGTTGGGCGACTATCAAGGCAAGTCCTTTGACTTGGCCGGCATGCAAGACCTGGCCAATCAACTGACGCGCTACTACCGCGATGCGGGTTATCCGTTTGCACGCGTCTATCTGCCGGCGCAAGGGCTGGAAAACGGCGTGCTGCGCCTGCAAGTCGTCGAAGGCCGTTACGGCGAGGTCAAGACCGAAGGCGATGCCACCTTGGCCGCGCGTGCCCAGGCCTACCTGAGCCCGCTGAAATCCGGCGACATCATCGAAAGCGCCTCGCTGGAGCGCGCGGCGCTGCTGCTGTCGGACCTGCCTGGCGTGACCGCCAGCCCGATCATTCGCCCGGGCCAGCAACTGGGCACGGGAGACCTGGTCGTGCAGGTGGACCGCGGGGACCGCGTCAACGGCAGCGTCGGCCTGGACAACCAGGGCAACCGCTACACGGGCCAGTACCGCGCCAACGCAGCGCTGTCGATCAACAGTCCCTTCATGCTGGGCGACCAGATCACGCTGCGCGCGCAGCGCACCAGCGAAAGCCTGAACTACGGCGATGTAGGCTATAGCGCGCCGCTGGGCAGTTCGGGTCTGCGCGGCCGCGTCGGCTACGGTTACACCGGCTATGAGCTGGGTAAGGAATTCAGCGACCTGGATGCGCACGGCACCGCCAAGGTGGCCAGCGTGGGGCTGAGCTATCCGCTGATCCGTTCGCAAAGCCGCAACCTGACCATCGGTATTGATTTCCTGCACAAGAAGCTGCGCGACGATTATCGCGCCGCCGAGATCGAGCAGAACAAGTTCAGCAACAGCGTGCCGATCGCAGCGCAGTTCGATGTGCGCGACAGCCTGGGTGGCGGTGGACTGACGTATGGCGCCTTGAGCTGGACGCCGGGCACCTTGAAGCTGGACGGCAATCTGGCCACCGCCGACAGCCTGAGCGCGAACTCGGCGGGGCACTACAGCAAGCTGAATCTTGACATTGCGCGCCTGCAATCCGTGTCGTCGCGCTGGAGCCTGTTCGGCCGCTTCAGCGGCCAATGGACCAACGACAACCTGGATTCGTCCGAAGACTTCGGTCTGGGCGGACCCGCTGGCGTGCGGGCCTACCCTGTAGGCGAAGGCTACGGTGACCGTGGCTGGCTGGCGCAGGTGGAAGTCCGCTACGCGGCAGGCGCAGTCACCCCGTTCGCGTTCTACGACGCGGGCCGGGTAGAGATTTCCTCCCATCCCTGGCAGGCCGGCGAGAACTTCCGCCGCGTCGCCGGGGCAGGCGTCGGTGCCCGCGTTGCCGTAGGCGGCTGGCGGGGCGAAGCCACGGTCGCTTGGCGCACCGATGGCGGCGCACCGCAGTCCGACAGCCGGGACCACAAACCCTTGTTCTGGGTAAGCGCGCAGTACTTGTTCTAAGCCAGCGCGCCGGCTTGGCCCCTGTCTTCCTCCCGGGGACAGGGGCTTTTTTTTTGCGTCGCGTCATCGCGTCAGGAAACATTCAGCCACGACGGTTCTTGTTACGCATTCGCGGGCTATCCGTGTAATACCCGGTTTTCGGGGTAGAGGCTTTTCCATAAACTACCGGACCGCCCCTGTATCGACCCCGATAACGATCCCCATAACGAGAACGCCATGAGACAGTTTCTTCCCACCCTGGGCGCCGCCCTGGTTTTGTCGCTGAGCACGCATGCCGCGCTGGCCCAACCGGCGCCCGCCGCCGCTTCCTCGGCCGCACCTGCTGCTGCCACCGCCGTGCCGCGCGATCCCTTCTTCTGGTTGGGAGAAATCAACAAGGCCACCGCCGTCATCAACACCGATGAAGGCCTGCTGGACAAGTCCATCGCGCCGCGCCTGGCCGCGGGCGTCGCCAAGGTGATCAACGACGGCAACCAGCCGGGCGCCAAGCGGCCTGCCAGCGTCATCACCTTCGAGCCGCTGCTGATCAAGGCGGCGGGCGAAGACGTGACCTTGCTGCACGCTGGCCGTTCCAGCCAGGACATGCACGCCACCTACCGCAGCGCCATCCTGCGCGACAAGCTGCTGGAACTGGCCGACCAGTTGAACAAGACGTCCACCACCCTGGTCGAGCTGGCTGCCAAGCATGCGGGCACGATCGTGCCGAACTACACCAACGGCGTAGCCGCGCAGCCCAACAGCTATGGCCACTATCTGCTGGGCCAGGCGGCCGCCCTGGCGCGCGACGCGCAGCGCATCCGCGAAGCGTATGTGCGCATCGACCGTTCGCCCATGGGCACGACGGTGCTCAACGGCACCAGCTGGCCGCTGGACCGCAAGCGCATGGCGCAATACCTGGGCTTTGAAGCGCTGGTCGACAACGCCTACGACGCCTCGCAGATCTCGTCCATGGACCAGCCGGTGGAAGTGGCTTCGATCGTGACCAGCATCGCGCTGCGCACGGGCAACTTCGTCGAAGACGTCATGACGCAGTATGCGCAGTCGCGTCCCTGGATCCTGCTGGAAGAGGGCGGTGGCAACACCTACGTGTCCAGCGCCATGCCGCAAAAGCGCAACCCCGGGCTGTTGAACGACACCCGCAGCGATGCGTCTACCGCCGTGACCCTGGCGATGGGCCCCGTCATCCAGACGCACAACATCACGCCGGGCATGAGCGACCCGAAAGACGTGAAGCAGAACTCCGCCATGGTGGACAGCGGCATCTCGGCGCTCAAGCGCTGGGACCGCGTGCTGAAGGCGATGGTCATCAGCCCGGACCGCGCGCTGGAAGAGTTGAACAGCGACTGGACTGCCTCGCAGGAGCTGGCCGATGTGCTGATGCGCAAGTACAAGCTGCCGTTCCGCGACGGCCACCACTTTGCGTCCGAAGTCGTGACGTACGCCAAGACCAACAACATCAAGCCGTTGGACTTCCCGTACGAGCAGGCCCGCCGCATCTACGCCGACGCTATGAAGGATTCGAAGTACGGCAACGAGCTGCCGATGAGCGAAGCGGAATTCCGTTCGACGCTGGACCCCGTGGCCATCGTGAAGAACCGCGCCACTAGCGGCGGTCCGCAGCCCGCCGAGATGGACCGCATGCTGAAAGAGGCACGCGACCAGTTGACCGCGCAAGGCAAGTGGATCAAGGACCGCCGCGACCACATCAACACGTCGCTGGCGGACCTGGACAAGAAGTTCAACGCGCTCGCGGCCAGCGAAGCGAAGACGAAGTAAGCGTTGGCAGGCGCCGTCAGCGAACGGCGTCCAGCACGCATCCGCGCAGCCAGCGATGGGCGGCGTCGCCGTCCATGCGCGGATGCCACAGCATCGACAGGGTGAACGCCGGCATGGCGAAGGGCAGCGGAAAGCTATGCATGCCTGCCCGCAAGCTGCCGGTGTGGCGTTCGGGTACGGTGGCGATCAGGTCGGACCCGCGCGCCAGCGCCAGCGCGGTGGAAAAGCCGCCTGCAATGGTGGCGACGTGGCGTTCGCGGCCGTGCGAGGCCAGCGCATCGTCGACCGGGCCTCTGTCCAGGTTGCGCCGCGAGACAAGGATGTGACGCGCGGACGCATAGCGGGCAAGCGTGACCTTGCCTTGGCTAAGCGGATGCCCGGCACGCATCACGCCGACAAAGCGGTCCTGGAACAGCGCCCGGGTGCGCAGTTCGGGGCTGGCCGCATCGCCCACGATGCCGGTTTCCAGATCTACGGCGCCTTCGCGCAGCGGGGCGCTGTCCTTATCGGTTTTCTGGATGAAGCGCAGCCGAACGCCAGGCGCTTCGGCGCCCAGGCGCGCCAGCAAGCCCGGACCGAAATTCTCCGCAAAACCGTCGCTGGTGCGCAGCGTGAAGGTGCGCGACAACTGCGTGACGTCCAGCTGCGCCGCAGGGCGCAGCACCGCTTCCACGTCTTGCACCAGCACGTGAACCCGGTCGCGCAGTTCCAGCGCCCGCGGCGTGGGCACCAGACCGCGCCCGGCACGCACCAGCAGCGGATCGCCCGTGGCGTCGCGCAGACGGGCCAGCGCCCGGCTCATGGCGGACGGGCTTAGCCGCAAGCGGCGGGCGGCGCGCGCGACGCTGCCTTCGGCCAGCAGGACGTCCAGGGTGATCAGCAGGTTCAGGTCGGGGGTGGCCATGCCGCAACCGTAGCACGGCGCGCGCGTGATGGCGCGCTTTGGCATGGCGTTTGGTGCAGGTATTCAGTGCAACTGCTGCGCCTTCCGCCTGATGCAGGCTGCGCCTAGGATGGGTGCGGGGCGTCATGTTGGCGTCCTGGACTTTCCGTAGGCCAGACCGTGTTGCCCCTGAATTCTTCCCCGCTAGTCTCCGCCCGCTCGTCATTGCCCGTCATGGCCTGCCTGTCAGTGTCGATGTTGCTGCCGGCGCTGGGCGCCAGCGTTGCCAACGTTGCCTTGCCGACGCTGGCGCAAGCCTTCGATGCGCCGTTTCACGCTATCCAATGGGTCGTGCTGGCCTATCTGCTGGCCGTGACCGCGCTGATTGTCAGCGTCGGCAGGTTGGGCGATCTAATTGGCCGGCGCCGTCTGATGCTGGCGGGGATTGGCGTGTTCACCGTGGCCTCGGCGTTGTGCGGCACCACGCCCTGGCTGGGTGGCTTGATTGCCGCACGCGCCCTGC
Organism: Achromobacter sp. 18P8.1.1; assembly: GCF_057799415.1. Taxonomy (NCBI): domain Bacteria; kingdom Pseudomonadati; phylum Pseudomonadota; class Betaproteobacteria; order Burkholderiales; family Alcaligenaceae; genus Achromobacter; species Achromobacter sp. 18P8.1.1. The sequence continues at coordinate 178,186 of NZ_JBYOKH010000003.1, forward strand.
AGGGCTTGGGCGCCGCCATCATGATGGCGTTGACGATGGCCTACGCTAGCGATGCCGTCGCCAAGGAGAAGACTGGCAGCGTGATGGGCCTGCTGGGCACGATGTCGGCCATTGGCACGGCGCTTGGCCCTTCGCTGGGTGGATTGCTGCTTGCGGGGCCGGGTTGGTCGTCGATCTTCCTGATCAACGTGCCGTTGGGCTTGCTGGCATTTGGATTGGCCTGGTTCCACTTGCCGGCGGACCCGTCGGGCAGCGGCAGGTCGCGGGCCACTTTCGACATGCGGGGTTCGCTGTTGTTGGCCGCCGGTATTGCGGCGTATGCGTTGGCGATGACCGGGGCGGTCGGCGGGGGCTGGATGATCGGGGCGCTGCTGTCCGCCGCCGGGGGGCTGGCCATCGCGTTTGTGCGGGTGCAGGCGACGTCGGCTTCGCCATTGATCCGGCTGGCGCTGTTCGGCCACCCCGTGCTGAGCGCGGGCGTGGCCGCCAACGGGTTGGTCTCGACGGTCATGATGACGACCTTGGTGGTGGGGCCGTTCTATCTGGCGGGGGCGTTGGGGTTGGACGCGGCGCGGGTGGGGCTGGTGATGTCTTGCGGTCCGGCCGTGGCGGCGCTGGCGGGTGTGCCGGCGGGCCGCGGCGTGGACCGCTACGGTGCGCAGCGCGTGATGCGCGTGGCGCTGGCCGTCATGGTGGCGGGGGTGGCCTTGCTGTCCCTGGCGCCCGTGGCGTTCGGCGCGCTGGGTTACGTGGCGCCGTTGGCCGTGACCACTGCGGGCTATGCGTTGTTCCAGGCGGCAAACAGCAGCGCCGTCATGCAGTGTGCCGGCGCGGACCAGCGCGGCGCCTTATCCGGGTTGCTGAACCTGTCGCGCAATCTGGGGTTCATTACCGGCGCATCGTTGATGGGCGCGGTATTCGCTTGGGCATCGGGGGCGGGCGACCTTCGGATCACCTCGCCCGCCGCGCTGGCTGCGGGCATGGGCTGGACCTATGCGCTGGCCGCCGTAATGCTGATACTGGCCTTGGTCATTATTGTGCGGGGGCGGGACTAGGTGGCCCTCGCTGCGCCAGCCGAGATCGCCTTGCTTCCGCTACTCGGCCTTCAACCCCGCCTGGACGATCAGCGGCTGCCATTTCAGGCGTTCGCTACGCGCGAATTCGGCCAATTCCGCAGGCGTGCCGCCGCCCGGTTCATGGCCCAATTCCAGCAGGCGTTGCCGCACCTCTGGGCGCGCCAAAATCTTTGCGAGCTCGGCGTTCAGCTTCTGCACGACGGCGGGGGGCGTGCCCTTCGGCGCGTATAACCCGTTCCACGCGATGACCTGAAATCCCGGCAGCCCCTGTTCAGCGACGGACTTCACGCCCGGCAGCAGGGCGGATTCCTTCAGCGAGGTCACCGCCACCGCATGCAGCTTGCCGCCCGTGATGAACGAACGCGCGGCACTGACGGTATCGATGCCGATTTGCACTTGCCCGCCCATCAGATCCGTCGTCGCGGTGGCCGAGCCCTTGTAGGGAATGCCCCGGATGCTATCGACGCCTTGCTGCTTGAGCAGTTCGAAGACCAGCCGCGCGGTGGTGCTGGGCATGCCGACGTTGACGCTGTCGGCCTTCGCCTTGGCAGCGTCGCGCAGGTCGGGCAAGTTGGCGTAGGGCGATCCTGGCGGGGACAGCAGCACCATCGGAAACGAGCTGACCAGCATGATCGGTTCAAAATCCTTCTCGGGGTCGAAGGCCGTGGACGCGTACATGTATTGGTTCAGCACGTGCGTGCCGTTGGTGCCCATCAGCAGCGTGTAGCCGTCAGGCGCGGCGCGGGCGACTTCGGACGCGCCGATATTGCCGCCCGCGCCCGGGCGGTTTTCGACGATGAAGGCCTGGCCCAGCGATTTGGCCAGGTATTCGGCCAGATAGCGGCCGGCCACGTCGGTGCCTTGCCCGGCCTGGTAGGGGACGATGACCCGCACCGGTTTGGACGGATACTTGTCCGCCGCCGCGGCGGGCTGCGTGAATAGCAGGGACGCCGCTAGCGCGGCGATGAGGCGTAAGGGTTTCATGGTGGTCTCCTCGATGTTTTTATGGGTAGCGATTTGGGGGCTACAGCTTGGGAGGAGGCCAGCGCGGCAGGACGCCCTGTTCCCGCAGGGCCGCGATATGGGTGTCGTCGAGGCCGGCCTCCCGGAGGACCTCGTCGGTGTGCTGCGCATAGGCAGGGGGCGGCCGGCGCAGGCGCGCGGGCGATTCGGCCAGCCGGGTGGCGGCGCCGATGCCGTGGTAGCCGTCGCGGTCGATGCGCATGCCGCGATGCGCCGCATGCGCCTGTTCGAAGGCTTCGGGCACGCTGTGGACGGGGCCTGCGGGGACGCCCCGCTGCATCAGGTCCTGGCAGAGGGTGTCACGCGTGCGGGTGGCCAGCGCCGCTTCGATCGCCTCGCGTAACGCGTCGCGATGTTGCAGCCGTTGGCGGTTGGTCGTGAAGCGCTCGTCTTCCAGTAGGGGCGCCAGGCCGACGTGATCGCAGAATTTGCGGAATTGGCGGTCGTTCACGACGCCCAGGAAGATCTCGCCGTCCAGGCACGCGAAGCGGTCATAAGGGGCGATATTCGGATGGGCGCTGCCCAGCAGTCCGGGCACGTGTTGTGTGTGCATCCAGTTGGCGGCGTGCGGCACCAGCAGGCTGAGTGCGGTGTCGAACAAGGTGGCATCCACGCGTTGGCCGCGCCCGGTGCGCGCGCGGTGGTACAGCGCCAGCAGGATGCCCGCTTGCGCGGTGTAGCCCGTCAGGTGGTCCACGATGGGGATGCCGATGCGGGTGGGGCCGCTGGCGGGGTCTCCGTTCACGCTCATCAATCCGCACATGGCTTGCAGGATGGCGTCGTAGCCCGGTAGCCCGCCCAGCGGTCCGTCGTCGCCGAATCCCGAAATGGCGCAGTAGATCAGCTGCGGAAAGCGCGGCTTGAGGTCCGTCTCGTAATCCAGCCCCCACCTGGCCATCGTGCCGGGGATGAAGTTCTCGACCAGGATGTCGGCGTCCTCCAGCAGGCGCAGCAGGACGTCGCGCCCGCCCGCCAGCGACAGGTCCAGCCCGATCGCCCGCTTGCCGCGGTTGACGGCGGTGAAGTAGGCCGCGTCGCCCTCCGCGTTGACGGGAGGCCCCAGCGTGCGGGTCTCGTCGCCGCCAGGCGGCTCGACCTTGATCACGTTCGCGCCCTGGTCAGCCAGCATCTGAGTGCACAGCGGACCCGCCAGTACCCGCGACAGGTCGATGACCCGAATGCCGTCCAGCGCGCCGGCGGCCCGGGCGTTTGGGGGGTGTGCAGCATGCTCCGTTGAACCAGACATCATCGACCTCGAGTTGGTCATGTCCGACGCGCGGGCGGGAACCGCGGGCGCGTGATCATGGCAGGCAGCGGCGGCCGGTCAGCCGTCGGAGATCAGACCGCCAGGCGCGGCGTGCGTCTGGCGGCCCGCGCGTCATCCGCGGGCAGGCAATTCAACCACGCCCAAGCCCAGCACAGACAGCTCGTCGTCTTGGTTGCGTGCTTCCTGCTCGATTTCTACCAGGTGCCGGCCGTCTTCGATGTATTTGCGGGTGACGCGTCCCTTGAAGAACAGCATGTCGCCTTCGGGGTTGTGGCGGCGGATCTTGCACGTGGACTTGCGCAGGAACCCCGCATCGCCCATCCAGTTGGTCAGGTGGTGCGTCAGCCAGGAATTGCGTTCCGGACCGTAGTCGTAAGCGCCAGGGGCGCCGACTTCCAGCGCGAAATCCTCTTCCCAGTGCACGCGCTCGGGCACGTCGGGAATGCCGAAGCGGTTGGTGATGCCCACGCCGGGGTGTGCGTCGATCAATTGCCACGCAAGCTTGTTGGCGCGGATGTACAGGCCGCCCCAGCCCTGCGCGAAGGCGATGAAGCCCGTCACCGTCATGGGGCCTTTGAACATCACGGGCAGGGCTTCACCTTCCTTCACGTCTTCCCAATAGCGGGGGGTGGCGCCGCGCACTTCTTCCTGCGCATACAGCTTGTAGGCTTCCTTGATTTCCTCGGGGCTGTAGCGGCGGGGTTCGCGGGCGCGCACCTCTTTGTATTTGCTGCCTTGTTCGCGGGCGTGGTCGCGCTCGGTGCGGAAGCACCAGCTGTCGGCCTCGGCGACCTTGTCGCCATCCTGGTTGAAGAAGTCCACGTGATAGATCTGCTGCACCGCACGGCCGGCGAAGCGGGTCTCGTGCTCGATCAGGTTCTTCAGGTGCGCTTCGGTCGAGATCACGTCGTTGCGTTTGACGGTCTTGTGCCAGGTCCAGTCGGCGCCCGACCACATCGCGTGCACGCCGGGCAGCCCGCCCACATAACCCGACACGATGCGGCTGGTCGAAAACAGGAAGCTGGGCAGGGCGATGATGCCGCCGTGCTGGGTCTTGGCCGCGTATTCCGGGTCGGACCACAGGGGGTTGTCGTCGCCGATGCCGTGGGCGTAGTGGCGGATGTTGTCGCGCGTGGCCTCGTAGCACCACGGTTCGGCGGTGGCGCCGATCTTCACGCCGATGCGGGCGCGCAGTTCGTCCAGGCCGCTTTCGGTGATTTTGGGGAAGCTTCTTTCGGTCTTGGTCTTGGTCAGCATGATGTCTCCTGGGGATGGGTCAGACGTGCGCGGCGGGCGCGGCGTTTACGGTTGAAGCATCAGCGGTCGCAAGTTCTTGCTCCCGCAGTTTCCGGCGATGGATCTTTCCTGCGGGCGTCTTCGGCAGTTCGGGGACGAACACCACCTGGCGCGGATACTCGTGCTGGGCCAATTGGCTGCGCACCGTGTTCTGGATCTCTTCGATGAAGGCGTCGTCGCCCGTGCGCGCCGACACGACGAAGGCTTTGACGACCTGGCCGCGCAAGGCATCCGGCACGCCGATGGCGGCGGCTTCGGTCACGTCACGGTGTTTCAGGATGGCGTCTTCGATCTCGACTGCGCTCATCGTCCAGCCGGCCGAGATGATGACGTCGTCCGCACGGCCGCCGTGCCAGAAGTAGCCGTCCTCATCGACGCGGCCCAGATCCTTGGTGGCGACCCAGGCGTCGCGGCGCCAGAGCTTCAGTTCACCCGTCACGCCGGGCGGGCAGGGCGCACCATTGGCGTCCTGCACTTGCACCCGCAGGCCGGGCACGGGCTTGCCCAGCGACCCGGGTTTGACCGTGAAGTCCGGGGCGCCCGGGTAGTTCACCAGGCACACCCCGATTTCCGTCGTGCCGTACATGCTGCAGACCGGGCGTCCGAAGGCGGCCTGCACGAAGGCGGACGTTTCGCTGTCGATGGGCTCGCCGGTGAAGGACACCTTCTGCAGCTGATAGCGATACCGGTCCGCTACGCCCGAGTTGCGCATCATCCGGTAGTGGGTGGCGGCGGCCGAGATGTTGTTGAAGCCGTGGTCCTGCAACGCCTGCAGCAGGCGTTCGGCGTTGAATTTGCCCGCGTAGGCGCCGATGGTCACGCCCAGGGCCAGCGGGGCCAGCGTGCCGTGCCAAAGTCCGTGGCCCCAGGCCGGCGACGATGGGCACATGAAGCGGTCACCGGGCCGCACGCCCGTGCCGTACAGGGCGGCCAGCATCAGGGTCACCAGCGCGCGGTGGGTGTGCTTGACCGCGTCGGGCAGTTCGCGGGTGGTGCCCGAGGTGTATTGGAAGATGGCCAGATCGTCTGCCCGTGTACGGCATTCGTAGCGGGAGGGGAACGCAGCCAGCGTGCCGATGAAGTCTTCGTCCGCGATAACGACGCGCATGTCGTCGCGCCCGCCGGCCAGCGGGGCTTTTTCGGCATTCGTCACCAACATGCGCGGCTTGCAGTCCTGCACGCGCAGCCGGATGCCGTCCGGCCCGAAGAGCGTGAAAAGCGGCACCGCGATCGCGCCCATCTTCATCGCGCCGAACATCGCCACGTAGAACGCCAACGACGGCTCCAGCATCACCGCGACCCGGTCGCCGGGCTGGATGCCCTGCGCGGCCAGATAGTGCGCGAAGCGTGATGAGGCGTCGGAAAGCTGTTGAAAGCCGTAGGTCTCGTCGCCGCCGGCGGCACGCACCAGAATCACCGCCGGCTCCGTCTGGCCGACATGGCGGTCGATGCACTCATGGGCGATGTTCATCCATTCGCGGTCGCCGTCGAACAGTTCCCAGAGTTTGTCCGGCGTGCAGAGCGCCTGGGCGTCCGCATAAGAAGTGGCCTGCGTCAGCGTCGTCATGTCGTCGTGCCTGTGTGGGGTCCGCAATCTGTTGAAGCGATATTGCGCGTCGCTTTTAAAATTGTCAATTACGTCTATTGATTGTATATAGACAATTAAAGGCGGACGGTCCCAGGCAGAACCTGCCGTGCGCAGGGTATGCTTGCCGCAATAAAAACGGAGAGTCAGATGAGCCAGTCCAGTCCCCAGGAACCCGCCGCTGCGGCGGGGCCGCGTGTCCGTCCCGTGCCGGCCGTTACGCGGTCGATCGCCATCTTGAGATTGCTGGGGCGCGGCGGTGCGCCGATGACCTTGAAGACGATTTCGCAGGAGCTTGAGATGGTGACCAGCACCTGCCTGCATATCCTTCGGGTCCTGGTGGAGGAAGGGCTGGTGAAAGTCGATACCGGCACCAAGCGCTACAGCCTGGGCGTGGGCATGCTGACGCTGGCCCGCAGCGTGATCGAAAGCAGCCCCTTTCCGACATTGGTGCAGCCGGTGCTGGACAAGCTGTCCAGCGCGGCCAACGTCACCGCGATCGGCGTGGAAGTGGCGGGCGGGGACCACATGGTGGTGCTGGCCTTGTCCCGTTCCACGGCACCGTTCCGGCTGCATGTGGACGTGGGCAGCCGCTTCCCTGCGCTGATCAGCGCGACCGGCCGCCTGGTGGCGGCGTTTTCAGACCTGACGGACAAGGAACTGGAGCGCCGCTTCAAGGCGTTGCGATGGGACCAGGCGCCTGAATTCGCCGCCTGGAAAGCGGACGTGCAGGCGGTGCGCCGCGACGGCTACAGCATGGACCGCAACAACTACATCAACGGCGTCGTGGTGATTGCGGTGCCTGTGTTGAACAGCCAGAACCGCATGACGCATTCGCTGGTCGCGGCGGGGCTGGCGGAACAGCTTGATGACGCCCGCGCCCACGCCTTGGCCAAGGACCTGCAGGCCGAAGCGCACACGTTGTCACAGTTGCTGTCCGCCCGCAGCTGAGCCGATGCGCGACCCCGCCGGCTACACCATCGCCTGCCCGCTCCGCCGGGCGGCGCGGATGTCCTTGCCTAACGTCACGCACAAGAGCGCCAGGATGGCCGCGGACAGGGCCGGCCAGATCAGAAAATAAACGGTCAACCACATATCGATCTCCTTGTTTTCAATGGGTGCGGATCAGCGTCCGGCGGTGTCTGCGGCAAGTTGGTTGGACGGCGCTTCGCGCGCCAGGTCGTCCTGCTCTTGGTGAAAGGACGTGACGCGGTCGGCCAGCACGCTGAAATCAAATCGTTCGCGGTTGCGCAGGCTAAGCGCTACGCAGATCGTGGCGCTCACGCCGTAGGCGGTCAGCGAGGCCATCAGCACGATGTAGTCGCGCAGGCTGCCGATGAAGACGGGCAGCATGACCACCACGGCGATCGTGCCCACGGTGATGGCGACGGTGCGGCCCAGGAAGCCGAACGCCATCAATCCCAACACCACGCCGCCGCCGATGGCTGCGCAGATTTCGAAGAAGACGGCGATGACGCCCGTAATCGGCAGCAATTCAAAGCGCACGATGGTGAACAGCACCACGGCCGACAACACCGACGCGACGAAGGCGCGGTTGTTCACGCGGTCCCAGTAGAAGCTGGCGATCACCGGGAAGACGATGGCGCCCCACAGCGCGCCCACGAACACCAGCATGACCAGGATGTCCAGGCGCAGGCTGGCGAAGATCACGCCGATCATCGTGGCGATGATCATGGTGGCGCGGCCCCACCACAGCATGCGTTGCGGATCCGGGCGTCCGCGGGCCAGGTTCTTGGCGTACACGTCGGTCATGACGATGGCGGACAGCGCCGCCAAGTCGGAGTCGGCGGTGGAGGACAACGACCCCACGACGAGGAGGAAGAAGAGCGCGATGCCGAACGGCGGCAGATAGGTGGACGCCATCTGCGGGATGATGTTGTTCATGTCGCCGTTGGCGGGCTCCAGCCCGACGAACAGCGCCAGCAGGCCCAGCATGCCCAGGCCGATCACGACGGCGCCGTAGCCGACCGTGGCGGTCAGGAAGGTGGGCTTGATCAGGTCTTCGCGCACGGCGAACAGGCGTTGCGCAATGGTCTGGTTGCCGATGGCATAGGCCAGCACGGCGACGAAGTACGGTGCGCCTTGCTCCAGGATCGCCTTCGAGGAATAAAAGTCGGCCTGATCGCTGTTCAAGCGCCACATGTTCGCTTGCAGCATGTCCGGTCCGCCGGCGTTGAAGAAGATCAGCGGGATGATGATGACCGCCGCGATGATCATCGCAGCCAGCTGTGCAAAGTCGGTCATGACCGACGTGCGGAAGCCCGACCACAGGGTGTAGGACAGGACGCCCAGCCCGGCGATCAGCACGCCCTGGATGAACGTGAGCGGGCTGAGGATCGAGACCAGCGCGCCGGCGGCCGTGAAGTTCACCATCAGGCTGATGCAACTACCCACGATGTTCGACACCGCCATGATCATCTGGCTGGACGTGCCGTGGCGCGCGTGAATGACTTCTGCCAGCGTATGGGCCTTGGGCGCCAGTTGCCGGAAGCGCCTGCCGAAGGGGTAGATGAAGAGAATCATCAGGGCGCCCCAGAACCCGTAGTGCAGCGGTCCGGACAAGCCGTACTTGTAGCCGGACGTGGCGCTGGCGTAGAAGGAGGCGGCCCAGATCCAGGTGGCGATCATGCTGGCGGTCGACAGGCCGAAGCCGACCGCGTTGTTCGACACCATGAAGCCGTCGACGTTCTCGTTTTTTTCACCGATGAATAGCGACATCAGGAAGGTCGCGCCGTAGAAGCCGGCCAGCAACAGGATGGCGGTGGTCGCCGATAGCTGGAAGAAAACTGTCTCTTGCATCTTGTGGGTCCTTACTCCTCGACAGCCTGGTCGCGGCCTGCCGGCCGGGGCTGCGTGAGTGCCGTTTCCGCGGAGTGCGATGGGCGGCAAGCCTTCCCATGGCGCAGGCGAAACACCAATGGACCGCGGGCTTTTCGTTTTTGTTTCGAGCGCGCGATCGCGTGCCTGCCCAACCGGGCAAGGGGTGGCAGCCCGGATCGGACAAACACAAGACACACCGTATTGGTGCCTTGCTGCGGCATGGGGCCGGGGCGTCGCGGACACGGATGCCGTTGACGCGGGTGCGGCTCAATGCGGTGAGCAATGGTCCTGCTGGGTAAGCAGGTTTTTGTTCCGCAACCGCCGGCTTTCGGCCCGGCGGCTGGGTGGTGGTGTTTCGGCGCTGACGCCGGGCCGCTGTGCGCGGCCATGTGACGGGTGCCCTCGATGACAGAGCATCGGCGGGGTCCGGTGATGAATTACAACATCTGTTAAGTATAGGGGTAGACGGGGACAGCGTCTACCCTTGCAGCCATAAAACCCGGGGTAAAAATGTAAATTGCGAGCCTTTGCTCGCGGCCCGCAATCTACGGATACCGGCTCAGAAGCCTTCCTTGGGCACGTGGACGCGGCCCTCCATCAGCACGCGTGCGCTGCGGCTCATGATGGCTTTCGTGACCTTCCATTCGCCGTCCACCAACTGCGCTTGCGCGCCCACGCGCAAGGTGCCGGAGGGGTGGCCGAAGTTGACGTTGTCGCGCTCGGTGCCGCCGGCGGCCAGGTTCACCAGCGTGCCGGGCACCGCCGCGGCGGTGCCGATGGCGACGGACGCCGTGCCCATCATCGCGTGGTGCAGCTTGCCCATGGACAGCGCGCGCACCAGCACGTCGATGTCGCCCGCTCCGATCTGCTTGCCGCTGGACGACACGTAGGCCTTGGGGCGCGCCACGAAGGCGACCTTGGGCGTGTGCTGGCGGCTGGCGGCGTCTTCAAGCTTGCCGATCAGGCCCATGCGCAGCGCGCCGTGCGCGCGGATGGTCTCGAAGCGCGCCAGCGCGGCGGCGTCGCCATTGATGTCGTCCTGCAGTTCCGTGCCGGTGTAGCCCAGCGCTTCGGCGTCCAGGAAAATGGTGGGGATGCCCGAGTTGATCATCGTGGCCTTGAACGTGCCCACGCCGGGCACTTCCAGGTCGTCGACCAGGTTGCCGGTGGGGAACATCGACCCGCCATCGCCGTCTTCGGCAGGGTCCATGAATTCCAGCCGCAGTTCGGCGGCGGGGAAGGTCACGCCGTCCAGTTCGAAGTCGCCGGTCTCTTGCACGGCGCCGTCGGTCATCGGCACGTGGGCAATGATGGTTTTCTTGATGTTGGCCTGCCAGATGCGCACGACGGCGATACCGTTGGCGGGCACGCGCGCCGGGTCGACCAGGCCATTGGTGATGGCGAAGGGGCCGACGGCGGCGGACAGGTTGCCGCAGTTGCCGCTCCAGTCCACGAAGGGCTGGTCGATGGAGACCTGGCCGAACAGGTAGTCCACGTCATGGTCCGGCTGGGTGCTCTTGCCGACGATGACGGTCTTGCTGGTGCTGGACGTGGCGGCGCCCATGCCGTCGATCTGCTTGCCGTAGGGGTCGGGGCTGCCGATCACGCGCATCAGCAGCGCGTCGCGCGCCGCGCCCGGCACGCGGGCGGATTCGGGCAGGTCATCCAGCTTGAAGAACACGCCTTTGCTGGTGCCGCCGCGCATGTAGGTAGCGGCAATCTTGGTTTGGGGAGCATGGGCCATGGAATCGTCCTGATGTCTTGGTGCGGTATCGGAGTCTGGGGCGGCGGGCGCGCGGGGCGCCCGCCTGTCCGGTTGGGTGTCAGCCGGCCTTCTTGGTGGTGGCGGATTCGGCTTCCAGGAAGTCTTGCGCAAAGCGTTGCAGTACGCCGCCGGCTTCGTAGATGGATACCTCTTCCGCGGTGTCCAGACGGCAGGTCACGGGCACCTGCACCGTTTCGCCGTTGCGGCGATGGATCACCAGCGTCAGGTCGGCGCGCGGTTCGCGTTCGCCGATGACGTCATAGCTTTCCGTGCCGTCCAGCGCCAGCGTCTTGCGGTTCACGCCGGGCTTGAATTCCAGCGGCAGCACGCCCATGCCGATCAGGTTGGTGCGGTGGATGCGTTCGAAGCCTTCGGCCACGATGGCTTCCACGCCGGCCAGCCGCACGCCCTTGGCGGCCCAGTCGCGCGACGAGCCCTGGCCGTAGTCGGCGCCAGCGACGATGATCAGCGGCTGCTTGCGGTCCATATAGGTTTCGATGGCTTCCCACATGCGCATGACCTGGCCTTCCGGTTCCACGCGCGCCAGCGAGCCTTGCTTCACGGTGCCATCGTCATTCGTCACCATCTCGTTGAAGAGCTTGGGGTTGGCGAAGGTGGCGCGTTGCGCGGTCAGGTGGTCGCCGCGGTGGGTCGCGTACGAGTTGAAGTCTTCTTCGGGCAGGCCCATCTTGTCCAGGTATTCGCCGGCCGCGCTGTCCAGCATGATGGCGTTGGACGGCGACAGGTGGTCGGTCGTGATGTTGTCGCCCAGCACGGCCAGCGGCAGCATGCCGCGCAGCGTGCGGGCGCCTGCCAGCGCGCCTTCCCAGTACGGGGGGCGGCGGATGTAGGTGCTTTGCGGGCGCCAGGCGTACAGCGGGCTGACGCCGGCCTTGCGGTCGTCCTGGATGCCGAACATGGGCGCGTAGACCTTGCGGAACTGCTCTGGCTTGACGGATTCCTTGACGACGGCGTCGATTTCCTCGTCGGTGGGCCAGATGTCCTTCAGGCGGATCTCCCGGCCGTCGGCACCCATACCCAGCACATCGCGTTCGATGTCGAAGCGGATCGTGCCGGCGATGGCGTAGGCCACGACCAAGGGGGGCGACGCCAGGAACGCCTGCTTGGCGTACGGGTGGATGCGGCCATCGAAATTGCGGTTGCCGGACAGCACGGCGGTGGCATAGAGGTCGCGGTCGATGATTTCCTGCTGGATCACGGGGTCCAGTGCGCCGGACATGCCGTTGCACGTGGTACAGGCGAAGGCGACCACGCCGAAGCCCAGTTTTTCCAGGTCTTCCGTCAGGCCCGCTTCGTCCAGGTACAGCTGCACGGCCTTTGATCCGGGGGCCAGCGAACTCTTCACCCAGGGCTTGCGCGTCAAACCGGCGCGGTTGGCGTTGCGCGCCAACAGGCCGGCGGCGATCACGTTGCGCGGGTTGCTGGTGTTGGTGCAGCTGGTGATGGCGGCGATGATGACGGCGCCGTCAGGCATCAGGCCCGGTTCGTTTTCCACGACGCCCGAAATGCCGCGCGCGGCCAGGTCGGACACCGGCAGGCGGCGGTGCGGGTTCGACGGGCCGGCCAGCGTGCGCACCACGGTGGACAGGTCGAAGCGCAGCACGCGTTCGTATTCGGCGGTCTTCAAGCTGTCGGACCACAGGCCCGCCGTCTTGGCATAGGTTTCGACCAGGGCGATCTGCTCGTCTTCGCGGCCGGTCAGGCGCAGGTAGTCGATGGTCTGCTGGTCGATCGAGAACATGGCGGCGGTGGCGCCGTATTCGGGCGCCATGTTCGAAATGGTGGCGCGGTCGCCCAGCGTCAGGCTGGCAGCGCCTTCGCCGTAGAACTCCAGGTACGCGCCCACGACCTTTTCGCGGCGCAGGAATTCGGTCAGCGTCAGCACCACGTCGGTGGCGGTGATGCCGGCCTGCGCGCGGCCGGTGAGTTCCACGCCGATGATGTCCGGCAGGCGCATCCACGAGGCGCGGCCCAGCATGACGTTTTCGGCTTCCAGGCCGCCCACGCCGATGGCGATGACGCCCAGCGCGTCCACGTGCGGGGTGTGGCTGTCGGTGCCGACCAGCGTGTCGGGGAACGCCACGCCGTCCTGCGTGTAGATCACGGGCGACATCCGCTCCAGGTTGATCTGGTGCATGATGCCGTTGCCCGGGGGCACGACTTCGATGTTGCGGAAGGCCTGCTTGGTCCAGTCGATGAAATGGAAGCGGTCTTCGTTGCGGCGGTCTTCCACGGCGCGGTTCTTGGCGAAGGCGTCGGGGTCGTTGCCGTCGAATTCCACAGCCAGCGAGTGGTCCACGATCAGCTGCACCGGCACGACCGGATTCACCTTGGCGGGGTCGCCGCCTTTCTCGGCGATGGCGTCGCGCAGGCCGGCCAGGTCCACCAGCGCGGTCTGGCCCAGGATGTCATGACAGACCACGCGTGCCGGAAACCACGGGAAGTCCAGGTCGCGGCGGCGTTCGATCAGTTGCTTGAGCGCATCGGTCAGCATGGCCGGGTCGCAGCGGCGAACCAGGTTTTCCGCCAGCACGCGGGACGTATAGGGCAGGGCGGCGTAGGCGCCGGGGGCGATGGCTTCAACCGCGGCGCGCGCGTCGAAATAGTCCAGGCGGGTGCCGGGCAGGGTCTTGCGGTACGAGTGGTTCATCATGCCTCCGTGCGCCGCAGGTTGCTCTGGGCGATCTGTTGTTCGATGTTGATACGGGATACGCGGATATGCCGGCGCATCAGGATTTCGGCCAGCTCGCCGTCGCGGTCGGCGATGGCGTCAAGAATGCGATGGTGTTCGGCATAGGCCTGCCGCGGGCGGTTGGGCGTTGTCGAATACTGGATGCGGTACATGCGCGCCAGCTGGTAGAGCTCGTCGCACAGCATGCGGAACAGCATCTGGTTGCCGCTGCCCTTGACGATGCGGTAGTGGAAGTCGTAATCGCCTTCCTGCTGGTAGTAGCCCAGGCCGGCCTGAAAGGCGGCGTCGCGTTCGTGGGCTTCCAGCACGCCGCGCAGTTCGGCGATTTCAGAGGGCGGCATGCGCTCGGCGGCCAGGCGGCAGGCCATGCCTTCCAGCGATTCCCGGATCTCGTAAAGCTCGGACAGCTCTTGCTGCGACAGCGACACGACGCGCGCGCCGGCGTGCGGGACGCGCACCAGCAGCTTCTGGCCTTCCAGCCGATGCAGGGCTTCGCGCAGCGGACCCCGGCTGACGCCATGTTGGCGCGCCAATTCGGGCTCGGAAATCTTGCTGCCCGGGGCGATCTCGCCTTTGACGATGGCGGCCTGTATCTTCTTGAAGATGTGATCCGACAAGGTTTCGCCATCGCCGGGTGGAGTGCCCGGCAGGGTCAGCACTTTGCTCATAGTGTCAACAATCTATCCGGATTCAGGAGAAATATTCGGGATAAGGCGCTGTATGGCGCCAGATTGTCAACAATTTACCTTGGGTGGCCCGTGGGCGCAAGCGGCGGGGCGGCCGCTTGCGCCGTGCTCGGCGGGCGGGCTACCGCTTGTGATGCACCTCCTGCACGCCATAGACCTGGACGGGCAGCCCCACGTGCCGTGCCTTCAACTGCAGGGACAGGTATTGGGAATAGTGCCGGGACTGGTGCAGGTTGCCGCCGTGGAACCACAGCCCTTCCTGCTGCGTGGGCTTCCACATATTGCGCTGCTCTCCTTCCCAGGGGCCGGGGTCCTTGGTGGTGTCCGAACCCAGGCCCCAGCACTTGCCCACCTTGTCGGCCACTTCCGGGCTGATCAGGTCGGCTGCCCAGCCGTTCATCGAGCCGTAACCGGTGGCGTAGACGACCAGGTCGGCCGGCAGCGTAACGCCGTTCTTCAACACGACGGCCTCGCGCGCCAGGTGGCTGACGTCGGTGCCGGATTGCAGCTTGATGCTGCCGTCGATGATCAGGTCGCAGGCGCCCACGTCGATGTAATAGCCCGATCCGCGACGCAGGTATTTCATGAAGAGGCCGGAGCCGTCGTCGCCCCAGTCCAGCATGAAGCCCGCCTTCTCCAGCTTGCCGTAGAACTCGGCGTCGCGCTCGCGCATCTGGTCGTAGAGCGGAATCTGGAACTGCGCCATGATCTTGTAGGGCAGGGACGCGAATGTCAGGTCTGCCTTGCGGGTCGTCATGCCGTTGGCCAGCGCCTGTTCGGAATACAGCCCGCCCAGGCCGATGTCCATCAGCGTGTCCGACCGGACGATGTGGGTGGACGATCGCTGCACCATGGTGACGTTGGCGCCGCCCTCCCAGAGCGCCGCGCAGATATCGTGGGCCGAATTGTTGGCACCGATGACCACCACGTTCTTGCCCCGGTACGCGTCAGGCCCGGGGTGTTGCGACGAATGCTGCTGCTCGCCCTGGAACTCGTCCTGGCCCGGAAAGCGCGGGATGTTCGGCTTGCCCGACATGCCGGTGGCCAGCACCAGCTGCTTGGGCCGCAGCACCACGGGCTTGCCGTCGCGCAGCACCGTGACTTCCCATTCCTTTTTCTGTTCGTCGTAGCGCGCCGACTGGCAGACGCTGGAGGTCCAGTAGTTCAGCTCCATCACCTTCGTGTACATCTCCAGCCAGTCGCCGACCTTGTCCTTCGGCGCGAAGACGGGCCAGTTTTCGGGGAAGGGGATATAGGGCAGGTGGTCGTACCAGACCGGGTCGTGCAGGCACAGGGACTTGTAGCGCTTCCTCCAGCTGTCGCCGGCGCGCTCGTTCTTTTCGATGATGATGGTGGGCACGTCCAGTTGTCGCAGCCGCGCGCCCAGGGCGATGCCGCCTTGCCCGCCGCCGATGATCAGCACGTAGGGCTGCGACTTGTAGCCCAGCTCGGCCGCTTCCTGCTCGCGCTTTTCCAGCCAGGTCTGGCGGTCGCGGTCGTGGCCGTGTTCGGCGCCCTTGGGGCGGCGCGTGCCGCTGGGCTCTTCATGCCCCTTCAGTTCGGACATGGTGGTCAGCAGCGTCCAGATCTTGCCGTCTTTCACGCGGATGTGGCCATAGCCGCGTGCCAGGTTCGTGTCGATATGCAGCCAGGCTTGCAGCAGGCCCCCATCGTCGGAAACAGCCTCACGTTCGTCGCGGGTGAAGCGTACCGGCTCCACTTGCGACAGCTGCTGCGTCAGCATCTCGCGGATCTGGTCGGGGCCTTCCAGCGTGCGCAGGTTCCAGCTGAAAAGCACCAGGTCGCGCCAATAGCATTCGTCCTGGAACAGGCCGGCAACGGCATCAATCTCCTTGTTGCCCAACGCGGTGTTCAGGCGGGCGAGCACCGCGTCCAGAGCGGCATTGGCGGGGTCTGTCTGCATGTCTTGTCTCCTTGCCCGGGGCGGGCGTCGTGGTCATGGCGGATGGCTCCGTCCATTGACGCCCTGGCCTGTGCCGGCCGCTGGGGCGTCAAGACTACACATGCAAATGCCGTGCCAGCTTGCGACAGGCCGTGGCGACGGGGCGCGCGCCTGACGGCGGCGCGATGCACTGTCGCAACGCGCCACACCTGTTGCAGCAGGGTGTGGCCCCAGGCGCCGAGTTCGCGTCTAACGCGTGAGCCCGTAGCGCCGCATCTGGCGGTGGACGGTAGAGCGGTCCACACCCAGCTGCCGCGCCGCTTCCGACACATTGCCGCCGCAGCGGGCCAGCGTGGTTCGTAGCGCGGCTTCTTCCGCGCTCAGCGCCGCGCCCGCCGGGGCAAAGGTGTCCGGCAGGTCTTGCGGCGTGATGACGCCGTCTTCGCACAAGGCGGCGGCAACCGCGATGACGTTGGCCAGCTCGCGGATGTTGCCCGGCCAGGCATGCGCTTTCAGCGCCAATAGCGCCGCAGGCGATAGCACCGGCGCACCGGACTCGCCCTGATGCCGCGCCAGCATGCGGGCGATCAGCCAGTCCAGGTCCTGCCGTTCGCGCAGCGGCGGCACGGTCAGCGTGGCGGCGTTGATGCGGTAATACAGGTCTTCGCGAAAGCGGCCCTCGCGCACCAGCGCGCCCAGGTCGCGATGCGACGCGGACACCAGCGTCAGCCGCACGGCACGCGGTCCGTTGGCGCCGATGGGCGTGACTTCGGACTCCGCCAGCACGCGCAGCAAGCGGCTTTGCAGCGTCAACGGCATGTCGCCGATCTCGTCCAGGAACAAGGTGCCGCCGTCGGATTCCTCGATCAGGCCCTTGCGGCCCTTGGGGGCAGCGCCGGTGTAGGCGCCGGGCAGGTAGCCGAACAGTTCGCTTTCGATCAGGGATTCGGGAATGGCCGCGCAGTTCACGGCGACAAAGCTGCCCGGGCGGCGGCTGTCGTCGTGGAT
Organism: Achromobacter sp. 18P8.1.1; assembly: GCF_057799415.1. NCBI lineage: Bacteria > Pseudomonadati > Pseudomonadota > Betaproteobacteria > Burkholderiales > Alcaligenaceae > Achromobacter > Achromobacter sp. 18P8.1.1. Next base: position 195,349 of record NZ_JBYOKH010000003.1, read on the forward strand.
GGCGCGGGCCAGGTATTCCTTGCCCACGCCGGTTTCGCCCTGCAGCAGGATGGGCAGGCCTTGGCGCGCGAGTTTGGCGGCTCGAACTTGCAGCGCCGCCATCTTGGCATCCCCGCCGTCCAGCCCGCGCAATGCAGACGGCGTGGCGCGCACGGCGACCGTGGCGCCGCGCAGGTGACGGTTGGGTTCGATGGCGTGCGCGAACAGCGCATTGCCGTCGCGGGCGACGATCAGGCGGTCTTGTGGCGCGTGGCCGCGCGTGTAGTGCGGCAGGTCGTCCAGTTGCACATCAAAGAAGCGGGTTACGGGCTGGCCGATCAGCCCGGCAGGGCTGCGCCAGTCCAGCCCGGCTGCGCGCGCCAGCAACTTGGCGCCGGAGTGCGTCATGCCCAGAATGCGGCCGGCGCCGTCCAGCGAGATCGCCGCTTCCGGGTCCACGTCCAGAAACTCGGGTGACCGCGCAAAGCGCAGCACCCATTCATTGCGCGTGCGCGCCATCAGGTTGGCCAGTTCGATGCGGCGCGTGGTGCTGTTGACCAGGTGCAGCGCCAGATTCTGGCTGGTTTTCAGGCTGGGCGAGCTGAGCAGAGAAATATCCAGCACGGCGGCCAATTCGCCATCGGCGTTGTAGATGGGGGCAGCGGTGCAGGACAGCGGTGTGTGCGTGTTGTCGAAGTGGTCGGTCTGGTGAATAGTCAGCGCTTCGCCGGTTTCCAGGCAGGCGCCCACGGCGCAAGTGCCGGCGCGCGGTTCGGACCATTCAGACCCCAGGTACAGGCCCGCTTTGCGCAGCTTGTCGGTCTGTAACGGGTCACCCAGAAATTCCACGGTGACGCCCTGGCGGTCGGCCAGCAGCAGCACGTAGTTCTGGCCCGCCACCTGCTTGAACAGATGATCCAGCCCGCTGCGGGCAATGTTGATCAGCGCTTCGGATTGTTGGCGATGTTCGCGCAGCCGGCCGTCCGGCACGATGTAGGCTTCGCAAGCCTGGGCGGGGTCCAGCTGGTATTGATCCAGGCAGCGCAGCCAGCTGCGCACCACATGCGCGTCGCGCTGCGAGGGGCGTCCGCGGCCTACCTGTTCGATCTCGCGGATATGGGCGGAATGCAGGGATTCCTGACTAGGCATGTCGTCTCCATGTTGCGCCCGATCTGCGTCGGATCAACAAGGCAGCATGCCCAGAGACGGACCCGCTTGTAAATGGTGGTTATCCAGCGGTCTCGCTGTCTATCGAACGCAGCCCCTTGGGAATCCGATAACGCGTGCCGTCAAAGCGCAGCGTGTGGCGGGTCTTGCCCTGGCTGACGGTTTTTTCCTCGCAGCCGCCTTGCTGCACTGCGGCACGGCTGGACGAGTGCGCGTCCGTGGCAACCAAGTCGCGGTAGCCCTTGGTTTGCGCGGTGCCGATCGCCAGGCTCACCGCGCGTTCCGTGAATTTTCCCGCGCAACTGGTGTCCCACTGGCCGGACGAGTGGTTGACGATCAGGCCGTCGAGCACCAGGCGCAATTCCTTGTCTTCCACGGTGAAGAGCCGCAAGCTGGTTTCGTCCAGGGGATTGGCGCGCGAGGCGCCTTCGCGTTCGATGCGGATTCCAAATGCACGGCGGTCGGCCGTGACGTCATAGCGCGCCGTATCGAACGACAGGCTGGCGATGCGCAAGGCATCATCCGACATCAGATCAACCAGCGTGCGGCGCTGCCGCACTTGCAGCGTCTGGCGGTCCAGCACCAGCACTTCCAGATCGCCTTCGTGGCCGTTTTCGGGGTCGGGCGTGTCTTGCATCAACGGCACGGCCACGAGCAGCAAGTCGGGGTTGGCGGGCCAGGCCTTGCAGGCCACCGCGAAGGGCGCGCCGACGTCCGCGTCAGACAGCGTCACGACAGCGTGGCCTTGCTTTAAGCGGATGCGACCCTCGCGGTCGGGCTTGTCCTGGTTCTGATACACGCTGCGCACGATGTCGGCCGCCTCGGGGCAGGGGCCGCTTGCGGCGTGTGCCACACCACCCGTCAACAGGGCGGACAAGGTCAGGGCGCCGGTCAAGAAGGATAGGGGGCGGGGCATCGTAGACGGGCAGGGACGAAGAAGACCGAATTCTAATCACGCCACCCGCCGGCGTTGCGCCCCTTTCGCTACCGGCCGCTACAGATCGCTACAAGTCCACCCGCACTTTGCCTGCCTTGACCAGCCCGGCCACGTCGCGGATTTCGGACAGCAACGCCTGTTGCAACTGCTGGGGCGTGCCGCCGGTCGGCTGGAACCCCTGTTCGGCCAGCTTGGCGTGGACGGCGTCGGTTTGCAGCGCGCGATTGATGCCCTGATTCAGTGCGGCAATCGTAGCTTCGGGCGTGCCCGCCGCGCAGTAAGTGCCGAATTGAATCTGCGCATCGAAGCCGTCGTAACCGCTTTCGGCGACAGTGGGAATGTCGGGGTATTTGGTCAGGCGCTCGCGGCTGGTCACGGCCAGCACGCGCAACCGGCCGCTTTTCAAATACGGTTCGACGGCGGCAACCGTGGCCACCACCAGTTGAATCTGGCCACCCAAGAGGTCAGTCATCATGGGGCCCGTGCCGCGATACGGCACATGCAGCATGTCGATGCCGCAGGCGGCCTGCAACAGCTCGGTGGCCAGGTGTTGCGGCGTGGCGTTGCCCGGTGACCCGAACGTCAGACCCTTGGGTTCCCGTTTGGCCTGGGCCACCAGTTCCGCCAATGTCTTGGCGGGCAGGTCGCTGTTCACGGCCACCATATAGGGCGACCGCGCAATCGGGCAGACGGGCGCCAGCTGTTTCAAGACCTCCTCAGGCGGGCGGGCGTAGTAGCGCACCGACGGCACCAGCCCCGCGAACAGCAGCACGCTGCCGTCCTTGGCGCCGTTGGCGGTGTAGTCAGCGCCCAGCATGCCGCTGGCGCCGGGTTTGTTTTCGACCACGACGGACCGGTCCAGCGCGCCTTCCAGCGTGGCGGCGATGACGCGCCCCAGCACGTCGGTGCCGCCGCCCGGCGGGAACGGCACGATCACGCGCAAGGGCGCCTCGCGCGCGGCGGCAAGACGGGTCAGCGACAGGGCCGCCGGCGCCGCGGCGGCCAAGGCCAGATGCTTCAGTAGGGTTCTGCGATGCATGGGTTTGTCTCCCTCTCCGGCCCCTTTCGGGGCGTTGGCCGATCGTCTCTGTCAGGCGGACGATTCAGCGGTTGTCGGCAGTAAAAAGGCCTGCAGCGCCGCAGCCACCACGGCCGGAGCTTCCACCGGCAGCATATGCCGTTGGCCGTCCACGACGCGGGCTCGGCCGTCGGGCAGCGCACGTGCCAGGCCGCGCGTCATGCGGGCGGTGGATCCGACGTCTTCGTCGCCGGTCATGGCAAGCGCGGGGCAAGCGATATCGGGCGCGGCGTGCGCCAGGATCGGGTCGCCCTGCGCGAACAGCCGGTAAGCCGCCAGGAAATTCGCGCGGTCGTTGCGCAGCAGACGCTGGCCGATGGCCGCCACCCGCTCCGGGCGCGCGACCTGGAAGCCGGGCGTGAACCAGCGCTGCAGCGAGACCCCGGCGGCGGCTTCCACATCCTGGGTCGCGGCGGCGGCCAGGCGGGCCGTCACGGCGCGGACTTCTTCCGGCGTGCGCTGAAACACGGTGCTCAGCAACACCAGCCGGCTCACGCGTCGCGGCCGGGCCGCCGCATAAGCTCCCGCAATCAGGCCGCCCATGGAATAGCCCAGCACGTTGGCTTGCGGCCAGCCGGCCTGATCCAGTTCGGCGTCCAACTGCGCGACGAAGTCCTGCACGCGGGCCTCGCCTGGGATGCCCGGGGCCGCGCCATGGCCCAGCAGGTCATAGCGCAGCACGTCGAAATCCGGTTCCAGCAGCGGGACCAGGTCATCCCACAACGTGTGGTCCAGGCCGACGCCGTGCAACAGCACTAGCGGCGCGCCCTGGCCGGAACGGCGGCGCGGCGTGCTCATTTCGACTGCGCCTCTTGCGCCAGTTCCTGCAGGTCGGAATAGCGGTTGCCGATGCGGTGGTGCGGCCGGCCCGAGGTGGCGGCGCCCAAGGCAATCACGATCTCGTCCGGGGCCGGGGCGTCGTTGATGTTGGTCTGCACGGTCAGGTAGTGCGACCGCAGGCCTTCGTCTTGCTTGTGCATCAACGGCACCGAAATCACGCAGCCCGGTCCGCCGCGCGTGTTCGTGAAGCTGAGGTAGCTGGTGCCGCCCACGGCGTTGCGGTAGGCGTTGCCGAAGCGCAGCGTGTGGATCAGCGCCGAGGCATGTTCGACTTCGCCAGCGGTGCCCACCACGGCAGCCTTGCCGTAGGCTTCGATCTGGTCGGCGGAGCCGGCCTGGCGCAGGATCTCTGCCACCAGCAGTTCGCCCAGCGGCGGCGCGGCTTCAAGGATCTGCGGGCGCAGGTCTTCCTGGAAGGGCAGGCCGGCCCACGGATTGCGGATCACGGCGGCCGCCACGATCATGATCAGCGGCCGCTCGGCCGCCTTGCCGCCTTCAATGCAGGTCTTCTCGACGTAACTGACGATTTTTCGCACTTGCAAAGCCATTCCATTGCTCCCATGCATATGTGATGAACGATGGGTGCATTGTTGAAGCCGGCACGGAATTTTGACAATCCAAATTAACGTAAGTTAATTTCGGAAAACCTGAATTTGATTGGCCCACCGTCATGCCTCAGCCTCTGAAGATCCAACATTTGCGCCAGTTCCTGCTGGCGGCTGACCACGGCAGTTTTCGCCTGGCGGCCGAGGGCACGCACCGTTCGCAGGCGGCGGTGTCGGCCGCCATGCAGGATCTGGAGCAGCAACTGGGCGCGCCGTTGTTCGAAGCCGGCAAGCGCGCGCAGTTGACGCCGCTGGGCCATGCCGTGGCGCCGTTGTTGCGCGAATTGCTTGCCACGCACGACCGCGTGCTGGATGCGGCGCGCCAGTTGGGGCAGGGCCATACCGGGCCGGTGTCGCTGGCGGTGATGCCGTCGCTGGCGGATGAGTGGCTGCCAAAGCTGCTGGAACGCTACGCGCGCAGCCACCCGGATATCCGTATCCGTGCCGTGGACGAATCGTCGCAGGATGTGCACAGGCTGGTGTTGACGGGCGAAGTGCAGGTTGGTGTGGCCGGGCAGGTGCCGCGCACGGCGGAAGTCGCATTCACGCCCGTTGCGCGCGACGCCTTCGGGCTGGTTTGCCGCAAGGGGCATCCTTTGGCGCGCCGGCGGGGGCCGGTGCCCTGGTCGGCGCTGGACGCCGAACGGCTGATCGGAAACGCCACGTTCGACACCTTGAAGAACCGTCAGTTGGGCGGGGGCATCGACGACCCCGCGATGGTGGTGTCCAACCGCGCGTCGCTGCTGGCCAGCGTGGTCAGCGGGCTGGGGGTGACGGTGTTGCCCGTGCTGGCGCGGCCGTCCGTCGGATCAGGCCTGGCCTTTGTGCCGCTGGCCGAACCGACGGTGGAACGCATCGTCGGGGTGCTGACCCGCAAGGAGGAAACCCTGCTGCCGTCGGTGGCTGCCATGCACGCGCTGGCGTTGCAGTCGCTTGCGCAGTTCACGCGCCGCAAGGGCGCCGTGCTGGTCTAGCCGGGGTCTGGCCTTCCCGGGCCATGCGCCTACACGCCGCAGGCCACCATCATGAATTGCCGGAAGGCGTCGGCAGGCTTGGCCAGCGTGGCCCGCGGATGCCAGAGCAGCCCCGCCTCCATGGGCGGCACGGCGTCGGTGATCGGCATGGCTTCTATCTTGCGCCCTTCCAGTGACCAGGGGCGATAGACCATGTCCGACAGCATGGTGACGCCAAAGCCATGCGCCACCAACCCGCGCAGCGCCTCCATGGACCGGGTGCGCAGCGCGATGTCGGGCTGCAGACCGTGGGTGCGCCAATAGCCCAGCGTCGAGCGCTCGCCTTCATCCACTTCCAGCAGGATGTAGGGATAGCGGGCGATGTCGGCCAACGACGGCGCGGAGGCCGACAGCAGCGGATGGCTCGAGGCCGTCCAGAGTTGCCGGCGCGACCGTACCAGTACCTGATGGCCGAAACGGTCGCGCTTTTCCACGTTGGACAGCAGCGCCACGCCCAGTTCCACGTCGCCACTGGCCACCGCCGCTTCGATCTCCGGGCGGTCCAGGTCCACCAGGTCCAGCACCACCTCGGGATAGCGCCGGCGAAAGCGCGCCAGCAGGTCGGGCAGGAAATAGCCCAGCACGGTATAGGAGGCCGCGATTCGCACCGTGCCGCGCAACGCATAGCGTTGGAACCCGGGTTCGCGGATGGCGTCGTCCAGAGAATCCAGGATGTCCTGCGTGCGTCGATGAAAGTTGTGGCCTTCCGGCGTCAGCGTGACGCCATGCGGGTGGCGGTCGAACAGGCGCACGCCCAACTGCGCTTCCAGCGCCAGCACGGCATTGGTGACGGCGGACTGCGAGACATGCTCGTCGGCCGCTGCCATGGAAAACCGGCCCGTACGGGCGGCCGCCGCGAAGTAGCGCAACTGCCGCAGGGTGACGTCGTTTGCCATCTGATTTTCGAATACCTGCTACCTGAAACTATGAATATACGATAACGAGCGGCGTTCCTACACTGCGGAAAACACTCAAATCCGCACCCAGCAGGAGACAAACGCGTGAACGCCCCACTACCCCCTGGCGTGGCCGATACCCATGGCCTGACGCTCGACGACAAGTACACCCAGACGACCGGCCGCATCTACCTGAGCGGCACCCAGGCGCTTGTGCGCTTGCCGCTGTTGCAAAAGCTGCGCGACCAGCAGGCCGGCCTGAACACGGCCGGCTATGTCTCGGGCTATCGGGGTTCGCCGCTGGGCGGCCTGGATCAGGCGCTGTGGAAGGCCAAGAAGCATCTGAAGTCGCACGACGTAGTGTTCCAGCCCGGCGTGAACGAAGACCTGGCCGCGACGGCGGTGTGGGGCACGCAGCAACTGAACCTTTTCCCTGGCGCCACGCGCGATGGCGTGTTCGGCATGTGGTACGGCAAGGGGCCGGGCGTGGACCGGTCGGTGGATGTGCTCAAGCACGCCAACTCCGCGGGTTCCTCCGCCCACGGCGGCGTGCTGATGCTGGCGGGCGATGACCACGCCGCGAAATCCTCGTCCGTGGCCCACCAGTCCGAACATGTGCTGATCGCAAGCGGCATCCCGGTGCTGTACCCGTCCAACGTCCAGGAATACCTGGACTACGGGCTGCACGGCTGGGCCATGAGCCGCTACACCGGCTTGTGGGTGGCGATGAAATGCGTGACGGATGTGGTGGAATCCAGCGCCTCGGTCGACGTGGACCCGGCGCGTGTGCAGATCGTGCTGCCTGAGGACGCGCTGCCCGAAGGCGGGCTGAACATCCGCTGGCCGGATTCGCCGCTGGCGCAAGAGGCGCGGCTGTTGGACCACAAGTGGTATGCCGCGCTGGCCTATGTGCGCGCGAACAAGCTGAACCGGGTGGTGCTGGATTCGCCTCGCGCGAACTTCGGCATCATGACCGCGGGCAAGGCCTATCTGGACGTGCGGCAGGCGCTGAACGACCTGGGCCTGGACGAAGCGGCCTGTGCCGAAGCCGGCATCCGCGTCATGAAGGTCGGCTGTATCTGGCCGCTGGACGCGCAAGGCGCGCGCGAGTTCGCCACGGGCCTGAAAGAGATCCTGGTCGTCGAGGAGAAGCGCCAGATCCTGGAATACGCGCTGAAGGAAGAACTCTACAACTGGCGCGACGACGTACGTCCGCGCGTGTACGGCAAGTTCGACGAGCGCGAGCACGGCGGCGGCGAATGGTCCACGCCGCGCGGTGGCTGGCTGCTGCCGGCGCGCTACGAGCTATCGCCCGCGCTGATCGCGCGCGCCATCGCCGCGCGGCTGGACAAGGCTGATCTGTCCGATGAACTGCGCGCCCGCATCGCTGCGCGCCTGGCCGTCATCGACGCCAAGGAACGCGAAGCCGCGCGGCCCACGCTGGTGGAAGAGCGCAAGCCCTGGTTCTGTTCGGGCTGCCCGCACAATACGTCTACCCGCGTGCCGGAAGGATCGCGCGCGGTGGCCGGCATTGGCTGCCATTACATGGCCATGTGGATGAATCGCGACACCGACACCTTCAGCCAGATGGGCGGCGAGGGCGTGGCGTGGCTGGGGCAGAAGGATTTCACCAGCGAACGCCACATCTTCGCCAACCTGGGCGACGGCACCTATTTCCATTCGGGACTGCTGGCGATCCGCGCGGCGGTGGCGGCGCGCGCGTCGATCACCTACAAGATTCTCTACAACGACGCCGTCGCCATGACGGGCGGGCAACCGGTGGACGGCGTGCTGACGGTGCCGCAGATCGCGGCGCAGATGCAGGCCGAAGGGGTCGTGAAAACCGTGGTGGTCACGGACGAGCCCGACAAGTACACGGGGGCGGCGGCGCTGCCCGGCGCGATCGAGGTGCATCACCGCAAGGCGTTGGACGACGTGCAGCGTGCGCTGCGCGACATCGAAGGCACCACGGTGCTGATCTACGACCAGACCTGCGCGACCGAGAAGCGGCGTCGCCGCAAGCGCGGCGACTACCCCGACCCGCTGCGCCGCGCCTTCATCAACGACGCCGTGTGCGAAGGCTGCGGCGATTGCTCGGTCAAGTCCAACTGCTTGTCGGTTGAACCGCTGGACACGCCGCTGGGCACCAAGCGCCGCATCAACCAATCCTCATGCAACAAGGACTTTTCCTGCGTGGAAGGGTTCTGCCCCAGCTTCGTGACGGCTGAAGGCGCCGTGCTGCGCAAGCCGGCAAGGTCGGGCGCGGGCGAGTCGCCATTGCCCGACGCGCCGTTGCCGGCGCCCGCGTCCATCGCGGGGGGCGCCGCGTATCGCGTTGTGATCGCGGGCGTGGGCGGCACCGGCGTCGTCACGATCGGCGCCTTGCTGGGTGCGGCCGCCCATATCGAAGGCAAGGGCGTCACCGTGCTGGACATGGCGGGCCTGGCGCAAAAGGGCGGCGCCGTGCTCAGCCATGTGCAGCTGGCCAACCGGCCGGAAGACCTGCACGCCACCCGCGTGGCGCTGGGCGAGGCCGACCTGGTCATCGGCTGCGACGCGCTGGTGTCGGCGTCGCCCGAGGTGCTGTCGCGGTTGCGGCCGGACCATGGGCGTGCAGTGGTGAACAGTGCGGCGGCGCCGACGGCGGCATTCCTGTCGCAACCGGCCTGGCGCTTTCCCGGCGCGCAGGCGGAAGCCGCGGTTGCCGCAAGCACGGGCGGCAATTGCGACTTCCTTGACGCGGGGCCGCTGGCCGAGGCCCTGTTGGGCGACACCATCTACGCCAACCCGCTGCTGTTGGGTTACGCATGGCAAAAGGGCGGCCTGCCGCTCAGCCGCGACAGCCTGCGCCGCGCCATCGAGATCAATGGCGTCTCCGTGGACAAGAACCTGGCCGCGTTCGAACTGGGCCGGCAGGCCGCGCACCGCGGCGTCGAGGCGCTGCGTCCAAAGAAGGCCGCGCAAGTGGTGGCGTTGCCGGAATCGCTGGACGGGTTGATCCAGCGGCTGGCGGCGCACGTCGGCGCTTACCAGGACGAGGCCTACGCGGCGCGTTTCCGCGCGGCGGTGGACGCGGTGCGTGCGCGGGAATCCGCCATGCCCGAAGGGCAGCGATACGAGGTGACGCGCGCCGTGGCACGCAACCTGGCCAAGTTGATGACCTACAAGGACGAATACGAGGTGGCGCGCCTGTACACCGACCCCGCCTTCAAGGCCAAGTTGCAAGCGCAATTTGAAGGCGAACCCGGGCGCGACTATCGCGTGCGCTACTACCTGGCGCCGCCGGCCTTCGCCCGCCGCGACACGCAGGGCCGCTTGCAGAAGCGCGCGTTCGGGGCGTGGATGGGCGTGGCGTTTCGCATGCTGGCGCCGATGAAGCGGGTACGCGGCACGTGGCTGGACCTGTTCGGCAAGACCGCCGAACGCCGCATGGAACGCCAGCTGGCGGCCGACTACCTGGCGCTGTCCGCCGAGTTCTCGCAAACGCTGAATGCCGATAACCGGGAGGCCGCGTTGGAGCTGGCCAATCTGCCGGATGCGATCCGCGGATATGGGCATGTGAAGGAGAAAAGCGTGGGCCAGGCGCAGGCACGCCAGGAGGGGCTGCTGCAACGCTACCGCCACCCGCAGCAGGATTCGCTGGCGGCGTAGGAAGGCAGGGCACGGTGACGGGGATCGGCTGGTGTACGATCCCCCGTCAATGCGGATCACCCCGCGTCTCTATCCGCCCGGCCATGGAAAACCTCCTGCGCAAACTTGATCTGACCTCGCTTCGCCTGTTCGTGGCCGTTTGCCAAGAGAACAGCATCGCGCGGGCGGCCGAACGCGAGTTTATCGCGCCGTCCGCCGTCAGCCGGCGCATTGCGGAGTTGGAGTCATTGGTGGGGCTGCCGTTGATCGAGCGCCATACGCGCGGCGTGAGCGTCACGCCCGCCGGCCAGACGGTGCTGCGACATGCGCAGCAGATCATCGGCGACGTCGAGTCCATGGGGGCGGAGCTGTCGCGCTTCTATGCAGGGGTGAAGGGCAATGTGCGGGTGGTCGCCAATCTGTCGGCCATCGTGCAGTTCCTGCCCGAAGACGTGGCGGCGTTTCAACGCCTGTTTCCCGAAGTGGACATCGATCTGGAAGAGCAGCACAGCCCCGACGTGCTGCGCCTGGTGCGCGAGCGCGCCGCGGACTTCGGCATCTGCAACCGCATCGCGGGCGCTGAGGGTCTTACGCAACTGCCCTACCGGCGCGACCGGCTGGCGGTAATGCTGCCGTCGCAGCATCCCAAAGCCTCCGCGCGGCAGCTGAGCCTGCAGGATATTGCGGGCGAAACCTTTGTGGGCCTGCGCGAAAACAGCGCGCTGACACAGCTGCTGGCGGCGCAAGCCCAGGCGTTGGGCGCGACCCTGGCAGTGAAGATCCGCGTGGCCAGCCTGGATGCGCTGTGCCGCATGACGCATGCGGGCCTTGGCATCGCCGTGATGCCGCAGCAAGTTGCCGAACTCTATCTGCAATCGCTGGACGTCGTGGTGCGACCCCTGTCCGACGAGTGGGCGCGGCGGCAGCTTTGCATCGTATTCCCTGACGAAAGCCAGTTGTCGGCTACCGCGGCAACGCTGGTCAAGTTCCTGGCCCAGCAAGGCTGATCCGGCATCTCCATTCGAGATGGCTGGCTTGCCGAGACGACACTTCGGCAATCGATGCCGGCTCCTTATAGTCAAAGCGCGCCTTTGACGTGACTCGCGGGCGCAGCCCAAGCCGGGGCAGACAGACCCCGCTGCGACGATACGGAGACAACATGAACACCCCCACCAGATTCCTGGCGAGCTGTACGCTTGCATTCAGCGCCTTGCTGCCCGCGGCGTCCGCGCAGGCGGCGGGCTACCCCGACCATCCTATCCGCCTGATCGTGCCGACATCGCCGGGGTCCACCGCCGACGTCGTCGCCCGCGTGGTGGCGGAAAACCTGGGCAAGACGCTCGCGCAGCCCCTGATCGTCGAGAATCTGGCGGGCGCCGCGGGCATCCCCGGCACGCGCCAGCTGGTGGCCGCCAAGCCCGACGGCTACACGCTGGCCATCGTATCGTCCAACCACGCCATCAACCCCAGCCTGTACAAGAGCATGCCGTACGACTCGGTGAAGGACATCACGCCGATTTCGGTCATCGGCACGACGCCGCTGGTCATGGTCGTGGCCGAGAACTCGCCGTACCGCACGATCGGCGACCTGCTGGCCGCCGCCCGCGCGCAACCCGGCAAGATCAATTACGGGTCGTCGGGCAATGGCAGCGTGCTGCATCTGGCAGGGGAACTGCTGAAATCCAAAGCGGGCGTGGACATGATGCATATCCCGTACCGCGGCGGCAACGCGTTGATCACGGATGTCATGTCCGGCCAGATCCAGGTGGCGTTCCTGGCCGTGCCGTCGGTGCTGGCGCAGGTGCAGGCCGGCAAGCTGCACGCCCTGGCCGTGAGCACGCCCCAGCGCGTGGCGGCGCTGCCCGACGTGCCCACGCTGGATGAGTCCGGGGTAAAGGACTATTCGTATGACGCCTGGATCTCGCTGATCGGCCCGGCCAAGCTGCCGGCTGATCTGGTGCGAACGTTGCAGGCCGCGACCCAACGGACCATGGCTGACCCGGCCGTGCTGAAGACGCTGTCGCCGCAGGGCTTCGTGGCGCAGGGCAGCAGCACCGAACAGGCGGTGCAGACACTGAACGCGGAAATCACCAAGAGCCAGGCGCTGGTCAAGGCGGCGGCGGTGACGGCGGAATAAGGATTGGACAGGTTATGACTGCTGCTGTGGCGTTACCGGCTGGCGTGCTTGATGCACCCGCCCGATTGCTGTTCTTGTCGCAAGACCCTGCCGGCATCGCCGCGCAGTTGGACGGGGCCGCCAGCGGATCACCGTCTGCCGTCCCGTTGCGCGATGACATTTCCACCGACGAGATCACGCCGGTGCCGATCCTGACGCATTTCGACGAGAAGCTGGGGCGCTATCCCTACACCGGCCTTGCGGCGGGGACGGCGCGCCCCATCGGCATCGATGCGATCAAGCGGGCCGGCGTCAATGTGGTGGTGGCCGGCAAGCGCTACGGCAAGGGCTCGTCGCGTGAACACAGCCCCATGGCCGAAAAGTCGGCCGGCGTGCGCTTGGTCATCGCCGAGAGCTTTGAACGCATCTATCGGCAGAATGCAGACAACATCGGCTTGTACACCAGTACCGATCTGGGCCTGGTGGCGCGCCTGCAGCGCGGCGAGCCGATCACCGTGGACGAGATCGTGGCGGGCCGCGACGCCTTGTCAGCCGCCATCGTGCGGGCGGGCGGCTTGCTGGCGTTCGGGCAGGCGCACTTGCAAGACGTGGGGCAGGGGCGGGCGGGTGACAAGGGGCCAGCCCAGGCAACAGAAGGGGATGCGCCGCGCACGCTTTTCGAGAAAATCATCCGGCGCCATTTGCTGGAAACGCCTGTTACCCCCCGCGACGCGCAGCAAGGCGCGGGGGTGTTCCTCCGGGCGGATTGGCGTTTCATCCACGAGTACTACACCGGCATGGCCGCGCACATGCTGCACGCGCGTTTTGGCCGTCCGCTGCGGCTCGTCGATCCGGCGCGCATCGTGGTGTTCGAAGACCATACCTCGTATGTCGAGGAAAGCCCCAACCACGTCAGGGCCGGCATCGTGCCCAACGTCCGCGTCATGTGCCAGGCGCAGCGCGATTTCGTCGACGCCTACCAACTGCGGCATCACCGCACCCTGACCGAGTCCGAAGCCGCGCAGGATCCGGGGGCCAACGTGGCGGGCATTTCGCATGCGATGATGGCCGAACATTACGCGCTGCCGGGGCAGGTGGTGGTGGGCACCGATTCGCATACGCCCCATAGCGGCGCGCTGGGGTGCGTGGCGTTCGGTGTCGGCACAACCGACATGGCCAACGCCTTCGTGACGGGCGCGGTGCGCCTGACGATGCCGGCGTCGCTGCGCGTCGACCTTGCGGGTGCCTTGCCGCCGGGGGTGACGGCCAAAGACATCGTGCTGCATTTGCTGGCCTTGCCCGAAATCCGCGCCGGCGCGGGAGTAGGCAAGGTGTTCGAGTTCACGGGCGACGCCATTGCGGGCCTGTCCGTCGACGAACGCGCCACCTTGACCAACATGACGGCCGAATTGGGCGGGCTGACCGGCATTGTGGCGCCCGACGCCGAAACCGTCCGCTTCCTGCGCGAACGCCGCGGCGTGGACGTGGTGATCGAGCCCTGGATGCATAGCGATCCCGATGCCGTCTATGCGGCCACCTTGCGCGTGGATTGCCAGGCCCTGTCGCCGCTGGTAGCCGCGCCGGGGGATCCGGGCAATGGCATTCCGCTTTCCAGTCTGCAGGCCCGGCCGCGCATCGATATCGCCTACGGAGGCTCCTGCACCGCTGGCAAGCGTGAAGATTTCGATGCATATCACCACGTGCTGGCCTGGGCCGTGGCGCGCGGCCTGACGCTGCCAGACGGCGTGACGCTCTATCTGCAATACGGCACCACGGCCGTGCGCGACTATTGCGTGGCGCAAGGGTATGACCGGACCTTCGCCGCCATTGGCGCGCGCATCCTGCAACCGTCGTGCGGCGCCTGTGCCAATTGTGGCCCGGGGTCATCCACCGATCCGGATCAGGTCACCATCAGTGCCATCAATCGGAACTTCCCCGGCCGTTCCGGCCCGGGCAGCGTGTGGCTGGGCAGTCCGCCCACCGTCATGGCCAGCGCCCTGGCCGGCAAGCTGATGTCGTTCGCGGAATTGCAGGCCGGGTACGCGGCCTGAAGGCTTATTCCGTTGCCAGCGCCGTGTGACGGCAAGACAGCACGATGATGCCGTCCGGGTCGGCGTAGAGCCAGTCTCCCGTGCGGATGTCGATGCCCTGGATCCGCACCTGGTCGCCGGCGGCGGCCGTCGTCAGCGTCGGGGCCCGGTTGGGCACCGCGCCCAGCGCATGCACGCCCAGCGGCATGCGCGCCAGGACGGTGATGTCGCGCACGTAGCCGTTGATCAGCACGCCAGCCCATCCGTTCTGCGCGCCCATGCCCGCCATCCGGTCCCCCAGGATTGCGTGGCCCGCGTTGCCCAAGCCATCCACCACCAGCACGCGCCCGTGTCCCGGTTCGGCCAGCAAACTGGCCAGCGACAGGGCGCCGTCCGCCACGGGCGAAGGCACCGCCACCACCTGGCCGAAATACCACGTCGGCGCGCCATAGGGGCGGAACACGGGCGGCAGGACGCGCAGCCCCGCGGCGGGCTGATCCAGGCAGCTGTCGCACAGGTCTGCGGTCGCCCAGTTCACGTCAGGCGCGCTGCGGTAGCTGGGAGGGGTGAAGGGCTGATTCATGATGCGGTGGAATTCAGGGCAATGGATACCGCCGCAGTGTGACATGGGATGGCACCGTTGTGCCGACCCGGTCACGTCCAATGGGTTGGACGGCCACTGCCTGGCGTCTAGGGGTTCTTCCGAGTTCAGGCGCCGTGAAACCCAGCTTAATGAAAGCTTAATTGGCAGTCCTTCGGCGCTGCGTCAGAGTGCGCAACAGAGTCAACGGCCACCAAGACGCCGTCTCGGCCGGCGAGCTTATCCGTCCGGCAGTCAGCCCCGCACAGCACACCCCTATCAATAGAAATCCGGGACACACCGGGTTGCTTGCTATCGGCTGCCGCCATCAGGCGTCGGCTCCCCCTGTTGGTCCGAGGAGACAACAATGAGCAAGAGCTGGAAGTCGTTTTTGGGTGCGGTAGGTGCAGTGGGCGCGGTGGCAGTGATGGCAGCGGGTGGCGCGCAGGCCGCCGATGCGCCGCCGGACATCAAGCTAATGCAGCTTTCGGTTGGCAAGATCGAGCTGGACAAAGGTTTCATGACCGCCATGGTGGATGTGGGCACCAAGATCAAGATCCCCGTGCCGGCCTATGTGATCCAGCATCCGCGCGGGCTGGTGCTGTTCGACACCGGCATGAACCAGGCCACCGCCGACGGCAACTGCGCCAACTATTGGGGGCAGGGCCTGTGCGGCGCCTTCAATTCCATCCAGGGACGCGACGAAGTCGTGGACCGCCAGTTGAAGGCGGCCGGCTTTGACGTCAGCGACGTGAAGTACGTCGTCTACTCGCACTTCCACCTGGACCACGCCGGCAACATCAAGATGTTCCCCAAGGCCAGGCACGTCGTGCAGAAGGCCGAACTGCGCGCCGCCTGGTGGCCCGAAAAGTTCCAGCGCGCCGCCTATGTGATGAAGGATTTCGACACCACGCGCGACTACGACTTCATCCAGGTGGAAGGCGACTTCGACCTGTTCGGCGACGGCACCATCGTGCTGTTGGACACCAAGGGACACACGCAAGGCCACCAGTCCCTGCAGGTGAAACTGAAGAACACGGGCACGGTGCTACTGGCGGCGGATGCCATCTATACGGGCGAGAACGAAGCAGGCGTGATTCCCGGCATCACCTGGAACACGGCGGCGTCCATGCAGGCCATAGATCGCTTGAAGCAGATCCGCGATGCGCGTCAGGGCCAGCTCTGGTACAGCCATGACGCGGAGCAGCACGCGCAGAACGCCAAGACGAAAGTCTTCGACTGACGGGCCACGCCATGCAGCCCGCAGTTGCCTTGCACGAGGTCTGCAAGTCGTTCGGGCCCCGCCAGGTCCTGCATTCGCTAAGCCTGTCGGTCAGGCCGGGCGAAATCGTGGGCCTGCTGGGACCGAACGGCAGCGGCAAGACCACGACTTTGCGCCTGATGGCGGGGTTCTATGCGCCGGACAGCGGCCGCATCACGATTCGCGGGCGCGAACCGGCGCCGGGACGTGGCAACGCAGACATCGGCTATCTGCCGGAACGCGCACCGCTGTACGACACGCTGACGGTGACGCAGTACCTGGAGTTCGGGGCGGGCGTCAAAGTGGCGGGCGGGGCGCGTGCGCGCCGCCAGGCCATCGAGCGCGCCATTGACGGCTTTGATCTGCAAGGGGTGGCGCGCACGGTAATCGGCCGGCTCTCCAAGGGCCAGCGCCAGCGCGTGGGCTTGGCGCAGGCGGTGCTGAACGACCCGCCGGTGCTGCTGCTGGACGAGGCCACCAATGGCCTGGACCCGGTGCAGATCGTGGAGGCGCGCGCCATGATCCGCCGTTGCGCTGAAGGCCGCGCCGTCGTGTTCAGCAGTCACCTGATGCAAGAAGTGGAGGCGCTGTGCACCCGTATCGCCATCCTGCGCCAGGGCCGGCTGGTGGAAGACACGGTGTTGGGCGGGGTGCAGGCGGCCCTGCAATTGCAACTGGCCTTGCCGGCGGCCCGCCACGCCGCCCTGCTTGCCGCCTTGTCGGCCTGCCCGGGCGTGCGCGGCGTGGATGCCGTCCCGCTGGACGGCGAACTGAGCAAGTGGCGCA
Organism: Achromobacter sp. 18P8.1.1; assembly: GCF_057799415.1. NCBI lineage: Bacteria > Pseudomonadati > Pseudomonadota > Betaproteobacteria > Burkholderiales > Alcaligenaceae > Achromobacter > Achromobacter sp. 18P8.1.1. The sequence goes on from NZ_JBYOKH010000003.1 coordinate 212,267, forward strand.
TCAGTTGGGATACGGACGCGGGCGGCGCCACCTGCGACGCGGTGCTGCGCATTGCGCTGGCGCACGCCGAACTGCGTGCCGTGCTGACCCTGCACGACGCGGTGGAAACTCGCCTGCTGGCCGCGTTGGCGCCCAACGACCCTTTGATGCGGAGACGGGCATGACAGGGTTTGCCGCGTTGTACCGGAAAGAGCTGCGCACGGATTTCGGGTCGCCGGTGGCGTTGGTGGTGGTGGCTGTGTTCTGGGCCTTGTCGGGCTACCTGTTCAGCTTCAACCTGTTTTTCGTCAGCACCGGCCAGATGGTGACGGCATTCCACAACATGACGATTTTGCTGATCCTGGTGATGCCGCTGGTCAGCATGCGGGCGTTCGCGGAGGAAGCGCGCCAGGGCACGCTGGAACTGCTGCTGACCCTGCCGCTGTCGGATGCGGCGCTGGTGGCCGCCAAGTACGCGGCAGGGCTGACCGTGCTGGCGCTGATGCTGGCGGGCACGACCGCCGCCGTGTTGCCGCTGGCCTGGTACGGGCAGCCTGACTATGGTCCGATCCTGGGCGGATACATCGGCGTGTTTCTCTACGGGGCGCTGTTCCTGGCGATCGGCATCGCGGTATCCAGCGCCTGCACCAACCAGATCGTGGCGGCCAGCGCCACCTGGGGCATCCTGGTGCTGCTGTGGTTCATCGACTATCCCGCGGCGCTCGATGCGTTCCCGGCGCTGTCGCCGTTCTTTCAGGCGTTGTCGCTGTCGGCGCAGCACGTGGACTTCATCCGGGGCGTGTTGCCTGGGCCGGCAACCTTGACCTTGGCCAGCGTTGCCGTGCTGGCGCTGATGATTGCGGCCGTCAATCTGAAGCGCTGGAGGCTGCGATGATGCCGCGTGCGCAATGGCGCCGTGCGGGCAAACGCCTGTCGCTGTGGCTGCCGGTGTTAGTGGTGGCCGCACTGCTGCTGGCGCTGAATCTGTGGGCGGCCCGCAACCTGGGGCGCGTGGACCTGACCGCGCAACGGCTTTATAGCCTGGCGCCGGAAAGCATCGAGGTGGCGCGCCAGGTGAAGCAGCCCGTCGAGGTGACGTGGTTCTACGACCTGCGCAACAAAAGCATGGTCGATGCGCTGGAACTGCTGCGCCAGTACGAGCACGCCAATCCGCTGATCCGGGTGCGCGGTGTGGACCCGGCGCTGCGGCCGGCCGAGGCGCGCGAAGCGGGCATCCAGTTCGCGGGCAGCGCCGTGCTGACGGCCGATCGCCGCAAGCTGACGATCAACGGCGGCACGGAAACCGACTTCACCAATGCGTTGATCCGCATCAGCCAGCGCGGCGCGCAAACGGTCTGCTTCACGCAGGGGCACCGCGAAGCCATGCTGGACAGCTTGACGTCGCTGGACGACCTGGAAGACCACGGCGACGATGAAAACCTGGTGGCCCGCGTCGAAGTCCACGAACAGCACGGTATGGCGATGGCCCGCAACGCCTTGCAGACCTTGGGGTTTGCCACCCGCGGCGTGAATGCCGGCAGCCTGGCGCAAGCGCTGCCTGCCTGCGCGGTCGTCGTGGCGGCCGGACCGCGCACGCCATTTGGCGACGATGACGCGCAGGCGCTGCGCGACTGGACGGCCGCGGGCGGCAAGACCCTGCTGTTGCTTGAGCCGGACACGCGTCATGGCCTGGACGCCTTGCTGGCCGACTTCGGCATCGCGCGGCCGCCTGGGGCGTTGGCGGATCCGGGCAGCCATTACCGCAATGATCCGGGCAGCCCCGCTGTCAGCGACTACACCCGCCACAAGATGACGCGCGGCTTGCCCTTGAGCTTCTTTCCCGGCGCAGCGGGCCTGGAGCCGGCTGGCGACAGCCTGCCCAAAGGCGTCGTCGTGACCCCCTTGGCGCAAACGTCCAGCCAGGCGCATCTGCCTGGGCAAGCGCCTTCGCGCTACACCCTGATGGCGCTGGCCACGCGCAACGCGCAGGCAGCCAACGCGGACGGGGACGCGCACCCGACCTTGCTGGTGGCGGGCGACAGCGACTTTGCCACCAACCGGCATTTCGCCACGCTGGGCAATGGCGCGCTGTTCACCAGCGCGGTGACGCTGCTGGCGGGCCAGGATGCGCTGCTGACGATCCGGCCCCGCCACTACGAAGGCCGCCGCGTCGAACTTACCAACCGGCAGATGCGCACGGTGTTCTGGACCAGCACGGTGGCCTTGCCCTTGCTGGCGCTGATGACCGGACTCGTATTGTGGTGGAGGCGCCGATGAAGCCGGCACGTGCCCTGTGGCCGCTGTTGTTGGCGGCCGGTGTGGGGCTGTCGGCCTGGCAGTGGCACGAGGCCACGGAGGCGCCGGCCGGACACGGCGGCCACACGCATCTGCACGATGACGCCGGCAAGCCGGCGCGGCTGTATTCCTGGGACGCTGGAGACGCCGTGCAAGTCACGCTGGCCACGCCCGCTGCCGCGGTGACGTTGACGCGCGGCGGCCAAGGCTGGGCGGCAGCGCCGGCGGACCGCGCGGCGGGGTTTGATGCCGCAGCGTTCCTGGCCCTGTTTTCACAAGCCCGCAGCGACCGCGTCCTGACGCCTCACGACGATCAGTCGTATGGATTGAACCCGCCCCAATTGCGGATCGACATCCGCGATGCCGGCGGTGTGGGGCTCGCCCGAATGGCGGTGGGCGCGCTTGCGCCGGATGGGCTAGGCCGTTATGTGCAATTGCCCGATGAGCCGCACATCCGCATCATCCCCGACTACCAGACGCGGGCGCCGATGGCGGCGATGCTTCAGGTAAACCCGGGTGCGGAAAGCCCGTAGTCTGGACCCACTCTATCGCTTGTGAAACCCGGCTTGCACAAAGATAAATAGGCGCTGAATAGGGGCGTACCTATACTTCGATTCCATTATCGGACGGGTACGAATCGGCGACGTCAACCGCCGGCGGAACCGTCCACATAAACGCCTTCCGGCCTGCTCCGCGTCGCATCGGAGACAAGCACGGCAAGGTCCATAACGAGACAAGGGCGCGCCAGCGCGTCCAGGGCGACATGCCCGTACCGCCGTGCAGGGGATCCACGTTGCCGCGGCAACACGTCCACCGCTGCGGCAGGTGCTTAGCGTATTGGGAGAAGACGCTTGACCTTGGATCTACTGCCTCTCGCCTTGGTGGACGGCGTGGCGTACGCCAGTCTGCTGTTCCTGGTGTCGATGGGGTTAACCCTGGTGTTCGGTGTGATGGGCATCCTGAACGTCGCCCACGGCGCCTTCTATGCTTTCGGCGGGTATGCCGCGGCAAGCCTCGTCATGTTCCTGGCGCCCAAGACCGACTCCCCCATCCTGTTGTTCGCCGCCCTGTTCGTGGCGGCCATCGCCGTCGGCCTGGCGCTGGGCAGCATCATGGAATTCGTGCTGATCCGCCGGGCCCAGAACTACGACCCCATCCTCAAGCTGCTGATCACCTTCGGCGGCTTCCTGATGCTGGAAGACATCCAGCGCCTGCTGTGGGGCGCGCAGCCCTACAGCGCCAGCGAAGTCGTCAACCGGCTGGGCAACATCGAAATCGGCGACATCACCTACACGACCTACCAACTGGTGGTGGTGCCGGTGACGGCCGTGCTGGCCTACGTGTGCCTGGAGTTCTTCCTGCGTCACACCAAGCTGGGCAAGCAGACGGTGGCCACCACGCACAACCGCGAGGTCGCGACGTCGCTGGGCATCAACGCCAAGAAGATCGGATACGTCACCTTTGTGATCGCCACCATCCTGGGCGCCCTGGGTGGCGCGCTGGCGGCCCCCACCACGTCGCTGGTGCCGGGCGCCGGCACGGACATGACGGTGCTGTCGTTCGCCGTCGTCGCCACCGCAGGCCTGGGCCAGATCACCGGCGCGCTGATCGCCGCGCTGTTGATCGGCATCATCCGCGCCATCGCCGTGTACGCCGCACCTGAACTGGAAGTGGCAGTGCCATACATCATCATGGTGCTGGTGCTGATCATCCGGCCGCATGGCCTGTTCACCGTCGCCCAGGCTCGGAGGATCTGATGAAAGTTGCCGTCCTCAGCCTCGTGGCCGCGCTGGTCACGCTATTCCTGGGCTATACCTATTCCTGGACCATCACGCCGATCGTCATCGGCCTGACCTACGCCATTGCCGCGCTTGGTGTGTCGGTGATGGCCCGCGCTGGCCAGATCTCGTTCGGCCACGCAATGTATTCGTGCATCTCGGCCTATACCGTGGCCTTCCTGGCGCGCGCCATGCCGGGCACCGATGCGCTGGTGCTGATCCTGGCGGGCGTCGCAGCCAGTTTCGTGGCCGCCATCGTGATCGGCCTGTTCGTGGTGCGCTACCGCGGCATCTTCTTCGGCATGCTGAACCTGGCGCTGAGCATGGTGCTGTTCGCGCTGCTGGGCAAGCTCTACACCTTGACGGGCGGTTCGGACGGCCTGCGCATCGTGCGCCCCTCCATGGCCGGCGTCCTGATGGAGCGCGAGTCGTTCGAACGTGCGCTGCTGGTGCTGACGCTGGTGCTGTCGATGGCATTGGCCTGGTGGGTGCAGCGCTACTTTCGGTCGGGTAGCGGCCAGGCCCTCTCGGCCATCAAGACGAACGAAACGCGCATCGAATACCTGGGCTTTTCCGCGTACTTCATCATGTGGAAGGGCTACCTGCTGTCGGCCGTGGTGGTGGGTTTCTCGGGCGCCATTCTGGCTTTGATGCAGGGCCTGGTCACCCCCGAGATCGGTTCGTGGCTGCGTTCGGGCGAGTTCGTATTCATCACCATCCTGGGCGGGGCCGGCCATGCGGCGGGCGCATTCCTGGGGGCAGTGGGCTTTGAAACGGTCAAGCTGGTGTCTGCCGCGTACTTCCCCGGCCTGTGGCAGTTCCTGCTGGGCCTGACGCTGATCCTGGTGATCTTCATGTTCCCCACCGGATTCGTGGGCCAGATCATGAAGCGCGTTGCCACGCAGAAGCGGGACCTGGCCCGTGCGCAGGCACGCGCAAACGACACCGTGGCGGCCCGGGTCCAGGCCAATGCGCAAGCCTCGGTGAGGAACTGAAGATGAAACCCCTCATTCAAACCACCGGCCTGTATCTGGCCTTCGGCGGCGTCGTCGCGGCCGACAACATCGATTTCGAATTGCACGAAGGCGAACGGCTGGCCGTGATCGGGCAGAACGGCGCCGGCAAGACCACCTTCATCAACATTTGCACGGGCTACCTGGCACCGTCCAAGGGCAAGGTGTATTTCGACGGGCGCGACGTTACCGCCATGGCGCCGCGCAAGATCGTGCGCCTGGGGCTGGGCCGGTCGTTCCAGCTGCCGCAACTCTTCACCGAGCACACGGTGCGCCAGTGCGTGCAGATCGCCGCCGCCCGCCGCAACAAGGAGCTCAGCTGGTTCCGTTCGCTGGAAAGCACCATCGACGAAAAGGAAGTGGATGCCACGCTGGACCTGGTGGGCCTGCTGCCTGAAGCCGACGAAGCGTCCATCGAACTGCCCGAAGGCAAACGCAAGCTGCTGGACGTGGCCATGGCGCTGGCCCTGCAGCCCAAGCTGCTGATCATGGACGAACCCACCAGCGGGGTCGCGTCCGAAGACAAGTTCGCGCTGATGGAAACCGTGATGCATGCGCTGGACGAACGCCGCGTGACCAGCTGGTTCGTCGAGCACGATGTGGACATCGTGTCGCGCTATGCCACCCGGGTCGCGGCCTGGATTGCGGGCAAGGTGGCCGCCGACGGCACACCGGCGGAGGTCTTGAACAACCCGCAGATCAAAAGCGAAGTGCTGGGGGCCTGAACCATGTTGAATCTATCGGCCATCAATGTCGACCTGGCGGGCAACCGCATCCTGCGCGACGTCAGCGCCAGCTTCGAACCGTCAAAGACCATCGGCATCGTGGGCCGCAACGGCGCGGGCAAGACCACGCTGCTGCGCACCATCATGGGCCTGACTCGGATCAAGTCCGGCAAGATCGCCTTCGACGGCACGGACCTGACCGCCTTGCCCGGCCACAAGCGCGCCGCGTTGAAAGTGGGCTACGCGCCCGAAGACCGCGTGATCTTCCCGACCATGACGGTGGAAGAAAACCTGAACCTGCCGTGCGAAGTGCAGGGCCAGTCCAAGGCCGAGATCGCCGCGCGCATCGCCACGGTGCTGAAGGTGGTGCCGCAGCTTGCGCCGATGCTGGACCGTTCCGGGTCCGCGCTGTCTGGCGGCCAGGGAAAGATGGTGGCGTTGGCACGCGCCATCATGGTCGGCACCCGCCTCTTGATGCTGGACGAGCCCTTCCAGGGCCTGGCCCCGAAGCTGGCGCGCGACTACACGGAAGCGCTGGCGCGTCTGAAAGAGCTGCAACCCGACCTATGCGTGGTGATCACCGAGTCCAACGTGAAGTTGCTTGGCGACATCCCCGACCAGATATGGACGATCGAGCGCGGCTCGATCACCTTGAATTGAATACCCGGAGACTTTCCATGACGCAGATGATTATCGATGGCCGTCAGGCCGATGCCGCAGACGGACGCACCATCGACGTGGTGTCGCCGGTGGACGGCAAGGTGTTCACCACCATCCCGCGCGGCCAGCAGGCCGACGTGAACGCCGCCGTGCAGGCCGCACGCGCCGCGCTGGAGGGCGACTGGGGCCGCATGACGGCGCTTGAGCGCGGGCGCCTGCTGCTGCGCCTGGGCGAATCCGTGCTGGCGCACCACGAAGAACTGTCGCAACTGGAATCGCGCGACACCGGCAAGCCGATGTTCACCGCCCGCGCTGACATCACCGTGCTGGCGCGCTACTTCGAGTTCTACGGCGGCGCGGCCGACAAGGTGCACGGCCAGGCCATCCCGTTCCAGAAGGACTATTCGGTCCAGTTGATCCGTGAACCGCTGGGCGTCACCGCCCACATCATCCCTTGGAACTACCCGGCCCAGATGTTCGGCCGCAGCGTCGCCCCGGCGCTGGCCATGGGCAACGCCAGCGTGGTCAAGCCTGCCGAAGACGCCTGCCTCTCGATCGTCCGCGTGGCCGAACTGGCGCTGGAAGTGGGCTTTCCGGCCGGCGCGCTGAACATTGTCACAGGCCTGGGCGAAGAGGCGGGCGCGAGCCTGTCGCGCCATCCCGACATCAACTTCATCACTTTCACGGGTTCCAACGAGGTCGGCGTGCTGATCCAGCAGGCCGCCGCCGTCAACGCGGTCAAGTGCGTGCTGGAACTGGGCGGCAAGTCCGCCCATATCGTGTTCGACGACGCGAACTACAAGCTGGCCATTCCCGCCATCGTGAAAGGCATCGTCCACAACGCAGGCCAGACCTGCACGGCCGGCAGCCGCCTGCTGGTGCAGAAGGGCATCTACGCCGATTTCATGAAGGCACTGGCTGAGGAGTTCTCCAAGGTGCGCGCTGGCACCCCGGACATGGACCTGACCTGCGGCCCTGTGGTCAACAAGGCGCAGTTCGACCGCGTCAACCGCTACATCGCCAAGGGCCTGGCGGACGGCCTGAAGGTGGCGGCCGAAGGCGCCATCGCCGACGGCGTGCCGACGGGCGGCTACTTCGTCAAACCCACGCTGTTCAGCGCCCCGTCGCACGACAGCACGCTGCTGACCGAAGAGATCTTCGGACCCGTGCTGGTGGCGCTGCCCTTCGATACCGAGGCCGACGCCATCCGCCTGGCCAACGCCACCGACTACGGCCTGTTGGGCGCCGTCTGGACCGAGAACGGCGGGCGCCAGCAACGCATCGCGCGCGGCATCAAGTGCGGCCAGGTCTACATCAACGGATTCGGCGCGGGCGGCGGCGTGGAACTGCCGTTTGGCGGCGTCAAGAAAAGCGGCCACGGACGCGAGAAGGGCTTTATCGCGCTGGAAGAAATGAGCACGACCAAAACGATCATCCAATTCTATGGCGAGTGATCGCCAAGCTATCCGGAGACAAGTCATGAGTCAGTTGCAAGGCAAGGTTGCTATCGTCACGGGCGGCGGCAGTGGTTTCGGCGAAGGCATCGTCAAGCTGTACGCCAAGGAAGGCGCGAAGGTCGTCATCGCCGACATCAATAAGGAAGCCGCCGACCGCGTGGCGGCCGAAGTCGGCGCCGCCGCGCTGGCCGTGAAGGCCGACGTGTCCAGCCGCGCCGACATCGACAACGTGGTGCGCGTCTGCCAAGAAAAGTTCGGCTCGGTCGACATCGTCGTCAACAACGCCGCCATCACCCACAAGAATCAGCCGATGCTGGATGTGGACGAGGCCATGTTCGACCGCATGTTCGACATCAACGTGAAGTCGATCTACCACATGGCCCAGGCAGTCGTGCCGGTGATGCGCAAGCAAAAGCGCGGCGTGATCCTGAACGTGGGCTCGACGGCCGGCATCCGTCCGCGGCCGGGCCTCAGCTGGTACAACGCGTCCAAAGGCGCCGTCAACGTGCTGTCGAAGTCCATGGCGGTGGAGCTGGGCCCCGACGGCATCCGCGTCAACGCCATCTGCCCGGTGATGGGTATTACCGGCATGTTCGAACTGTTCATGGGCTTGCCCGACACGCCCGAGAACCGCGCCAAGTTCGTCTCCACCATCCCGCTGGGCCGCTTCTGCCAGCCGTCGGACGTGGCGGCGGCGGCGCTATTCCTGGCCAGTGACGCGGCGGAATTCATCACCGGCGTGGAATTCCCCGTGGACGGCGGCCGTACCGTCTGATCGTTTTCGACAGGCCCCGCACAGGCCGGGGCGTCTTCTCTCTACCGTGGGTGTCAGGCGCATGAAAATCAAAGCGGCGTTGTTGCGTAACGTAGGGGTGGAAGGCCCCTACGCCCAGACCCGGCCATTGAGCATCACCGAGATCGAACTGGACCCGCCCGGCACGGGCGAAGTGCTGGTGAAGATCAAGGCGGCGGGGCTGTGCCATTCCGATCTGTCGGTGATCAACGGCGACCGCCCGCGCGGCGTGCCCATCGTGCTGGGCCACGAATCCTCCGGCGAGGTCGTGGAAACCGGCCCCGGCGTCACGGACCTGAAGTCGGGCGACCACGTCGCCATGGTGTTCGTGCCCAGCTGCGGCTGCTGCAACCCTTGCATGGAAGGCCGGCCTGCGCTGTGCGAGCCGGGCGCCGCCGCCAACACTCAAGGCACCCTGCTGGGTGGCGACCGCCGCCTGCATATCGGCAGCGAATACATCAACCACCACACCGGCGTGTCCTGCTTCGCGGAATACGCGGTGGTGTCGCGCCGGTCCTGCGTAAAGGTCAACGTTGAACTCAGCCATCGCGAAGCGGCGCTCTTCGGTTGCGCCGTGCTGACGGGCGCCGGCGCCGTGCTGAACCGTGCGCGCATCAAGGCCGGCGACACCGCCGCCATCGTCGGCCTGGGCGGCGTGGGATTAAGCGCCTTGCTGGCGGCCGTGGCCGCCGGTGCACGCCGCGTGGTCGCGGTCGACCTCAGCGACGAAAAGCTGGCCTTGGCCAAGGAGCTGGGCGCAACCCATATCGTCAACCCCAAACAGGTGAAGACGGACGCCGACCTCTTCGACCTGGCCGGCGGCCGCGTCGACTACGGCTTTGACATGGCCGGCGCCGTACCCGCGTTCGAGACCGCCTACAAACTGACCCGCCGCGGCGGCGCCACCGTCACGTCGGGCCTGCCCAACCCCAAATTCAGCTTTCCCTTGTCGCTGTCGCAGATGGTGGGCGAAGAGCGCGACATCCGCGGCAGCTACCTGGGCTCGGGCGTGCCCGCCATCGACATCAGCCGGTATATCGACCTGTACAAGGCCGGCCAGTTGCCGGTGGACCGGATGATGGGCAAATCCTTTTCGCTGGACCAGATCAACGAGGGGTTCGATCACCTCGCTACCGGCGGCAGCCTGCGCGACGCCATCGTTTTCTAAGGGCATAGACCCGACTACAACACTGGAGACAAGACCATGAAAACCTCAAGACTGGCTGCCCTCTTGGGCGCCACCCTGCTGTCAGGCTTCACGGCGCTTGCGGGCGCCGCCGACAAGCCCAAGGAACTGAACATCGGTATCTCGACCTTCCTGTCGGGGTCGGCATCGGTGTTCGGCGTGCCGGCCCGCGACGCGGCCGAGATCCTGATCCAGGACATCAACGCCGCCGGCGGCATCGACGGCGTCAAACTGGTGCCCAGCTACATCGACGAAGGCGGCGGCGGTGAAAAGCTGCTGTCCGAGTACCGGCGCCTGGCAGAAGGCGGCACCCGCGTCATGCTGTCGGCCATCTCCAGCGGCCACTGCAACATCGTCGCACCCGTGGCCGAAGACCTGAAGGTGCTGAACGTGCTGTGGGACTGCGGCACGGAAAAGGCGCTGGAAGGCAAGAAATACAAGTACGTCGTCCGCACCCAGGCCAACGCCACCACGGAAATGGTCGCCCAGGTCCTGTACCTGATGAAGGTCAAGCCCGACTTCAAGACCATCGCCATCGTCAACCAGGACTACGCCTGGGGCCGCGATTCGCGCGACATCTTCCTGGCCGCGTTGAAGAAGTTCAAGCCGGACGTCAAGGTCGTGGCCGAGATGTTCCCCAAGTTCGGCGCCGCCGATTTCTCCACCGAGATCAGCCGCCTGCAGGCGCTGCGCCCGGACGTCATCGTGTCCACCTCATGGGGCGGCGACCTGGACAACTTCGTGCGCCAGGCGTCCCAGCGCAACCTGTTCAAGAACTCCACCTTCGTGCTGTCGCTGGCCGAAAGCTCACTGGAACGCCTGGGCAACGCCTTGCCTGAAGGCGTATACGTGGGCGCTCGCGGCGACCACTACTTCCTGCATCCGGAAACCAAGGACGATCCGCAACACCAGGCTTTCGTGAAGAAATTCCACGACAAGACCGGCGCCTACCCGATCTACTCGGTCTACCACATGGTGCAAGCCATCCAGGGCCTGAAAGCCGGCTACGAAAAAGCCATCAAGGACAACGGCGGCGCCTGGCCCAGCCCGGAACAAGTGGCAGCCGCCATGCACGACGTGACCTTCAAGGGATACGGCCGCGACGTCAAGATGCACCGCGCCGACGGCCAGGGCCTGGAAGCGCAACTGTTCGGCGTGACCAAGAAGAGCGACAAGTACCCGTTCAAGGTGCTGGGCGACATCACCATCGTGCCGGCCGAACTGGTCACCCCGGGCGTGGAGGACACCTCGATGGCCTGGATCGACAAGAGCCTGACGCCGGACGTGCTGAAAAGCGACCAGATCAAGGTGTTCCCGAACTGAGCAAGCTGTGTTGTGTGTGCAGGGACGTCCCCGGCGAGAAATCGCCGGGTTTTTTTTTGTCTTAAATAATCTCGAACCGCACGTCCACGTTGTCCTTGATCGCGCGCGAATACGGGCACATCTGGTGCGCGCCTTCCACCAGCAGCCGCTTCTGGTCATCCTCCAAGCCGGGCAGCGACACCGCCAGCACCACGCCCAGCGCAAAGTTCTCGCCGTTATCGACCTTGCCCAGCGACACGCTGGCGTCGATGGCGACATCTTTGGGAATGGCGATGCCATGCGTGGCGCCGGCGCGGCGCATGGCGCCCATGAAGCAGGCGGAATACCCCACCGCAAACAATTGTTCGGGATTCGTGCCGGGCTTGCCCGATCCGGGCGGACTCAGTTGCACGTCCAGCGCGCCGTCGCTGCTGCGGCCGGCGCCGTCACGGCCGCTGGTGGTGTGGGTGTGGGCGGTGTACAGCACTTGTTCAAGTTGCTTGGCCATAATGGCTCCTGATCTAAGGTTGCGGCCAGGCCGCGACGTTGAGGGACTTGTTTTGAGAGCCTGCATTGCATCAAGCGGGTGTATCCGCCATGTGTCGTGTGAATCCCGGCTCGCATGCTCGTGTATCGGCGCGTTCGGCGGATACGCTGCGATACAAAGCCTTCGGTTATCGAGGGGGGATTCAGAAATGGGCCACGATCGAGTATGTTTCGCCTTTCACGCATTGATCAAAAAAGGACACCATGGAACGTCTCGCCATCCTCGGCGCGTTGCACGAAGAAATCGCCGATCTGTTGGCGGCGATGGACCCGGGCGCGACGATTCACCGTATCGCCATGCGCGATTTTCACGTGGGGACGTTGTGGGGTACGCCATGCGTCATCGCCCTCAGCCGTATCGGCAAGGTGGCGGCGGCAGCGACGGCGTCTATCGTCATCCGGGAGTTCCAGGTGTCGAAGGTGATCTTCACGGGGTTGGCGGGCGGCCTGCATCCGAATGTGGACGTGGGCGACGTGGTGGTGGCCAATACCTTGATGCAGCACGACATGGACGCCCGGCCGCTGTTCGGCCAGCACGAGATCCCTTTGTTGGGCCGGGTGCAGTTCGAGTCGGATGCCGCCCTGAGCAAGCTGCTACACGACAGCGCCCAGGACTTCGTCCGGCGCTACGGGGCAGCGGGCGATACCGCGGGCGCCACGCTTGCGCAGCCCAAGGTCCATGCGGGGTTGATCGCGACCGGCGACATCTTCGTCAGCCACAATGACGAGGCCCAGGCATTGCGCAAGCGCTTGCCTGATGCGCTGTGCGTCGAGATGGAAGGCGCGGCGATGGCGCAGGTCTGCTATGAGTTCGGCATTCCGTTTGCGGTGATGCGCGTGATTTCCGATCGCGCCGACCACGCCGCCAAGACCGACTTCACGGCGTTTCTGGAGAAGGTGGCGCGGGTCTACACGGCGGGCATCTTGGCGCCCCTCTTGAAGTCGGGCGCGCTCTCAGCCGCCTGATACGGGATTGGCGACGCGGTACAACGCCCCAAGGTAGCCGTCGACCTCGCTGTCGTTGGCGATGGTGCCTTCCACGAACTTTTCATCGGGCGTCAAGGCCAGGTTCGCGTGATGTTGACCGGGCAGGTCCACCCGCGCCAGCAGTTTGCCGTCCGGTGCGAATACGGCGAAACCGCCTCCGTGATACAGGCTGACGAAGAGCCGGCCTTGCCGGTCGATGCGGACGCCGTCGGGCGTATGGCGCGGATTGACGCCATCGGCCAGCACGGTATCCAGCGCCAGGAATTCCTGTTTGTGGGACAGGGTGCCACCGGCGCCGATATCAAAGCGGAAGAGGCGGTCGGTGCTGCTCTCCGCCACATACAGCGTCTTGCCGTCGGGCGAGACCACCAATCCGTTGGCGTTGTGGATATCGCCGGCGACTTCATGCGGCAGTTCGCCCGGCGCCAGATAGTAGACCTTGCCCAGTGTGTCGCCCTCGTCGCCCGATGCGGTGAAGTAGATGCCGCCGCGCCCGTCCGACGCCAGATCGTTGGGCAGGACAAAGGGGCGTTCCGCATCGTCGTGGTCATAGACGGCGAGGGTGTCTCCCGTTTGGCTGATGCGCACGATGGTGCCGTTGTCGTAGCCCGCCACCAGCAGGTCTTCCCCGTCCTGGACCAAGCCGTTGGCGCCGCTGCCGGCCTGCCGCCAGACTTGCCGGGGCTGCTTGTCCTCCAGGCGGTAGACGGCTGAGCGGCCGTAGTCCACGTAGTAGAGCGTCGAGCCGACGAAGATAGTGCCTTCGGCAAATTGCTGCCCGGTCGACAGGATTTCAACCGTGCTGGCGGGCGCTGCGCCCGCCGTGGATGCCGCTACCAGTAGAGCGAGGGCGAAGAGGCGTTTCATGGGGAGCTCCTGGGGCAGGGTTGCCGCTAGCGGGCGATGCGCAGTTCAGCGGATAGGCCGCCGCCGTCGCGGGGGCTCAGGATCAGCTTCGCGCCTAGGACTGCCGCCAATTGCTGTGCAATGGCCAGCCCCAGGCCGGTGCCGCCCGTGTCGCGGTTGCGCGAGCTTTCCAGGCGATAGAAGGGTTGCAGCACGGCATCCATTTCATGCGCGGGAATGCCAGGCCCCCGGTCCAGCACGAAGATCGACACGGGACCGCCTTCGGCAGCGTCCACACGGACTTCTGCCGCACCCGCGAACTTCAGGGCGTTGTCGATCAGATTGCCCAGCACGCGGCGCAAGGCGTGTGGACGGGTCGACAGCGGCCCGGCACTGTCGCCCGACAGGCTGACCGCTTTGCCGGTGTCCTGGTAGTCATAGACCAGGCTTTCCAGAAACGCGGCCAGCTCCACGCGCACGGGCGTTTCCACCTTGCCGTGGGCACTGCGGGCGTAGTCGATGCCTTCGCGCACCAGGCGCTCCACTTCGTTCAGGTCTTGCGCCAGCTTGTCGCGGTCGACCGAGGCGTCCATGAATTCCGTGCGCAGCTTCATGCGGGTGATCGGCGTCTGCAGGTCATGCGAGATGGCGCCCAGTATCTGCATGCGTTCGGCCACGTGGGCAGCGATGCGTGTTTGCATGGCGTTGAAGGCGACCGCAGCATTTGCCACTTCGGCGGGGCCGTGTTCGCTAAGCAGGGGACTCTTGGCGTTCGGATCCAGCGCTTCGGCGGCGCGCGCCAGCCGCGTCAGCGGACGCACCGCCAGGCGCACGGCCAGCCAGGCGCAGCCGATCAACAGCAGCAGTTGCACCGCCAGCACGACGCCCAGCCATGGCGCGGGGCGCATTGACGACAGATGAATGTCCAGGATCACGGGCTGCCCATCGGACAAGAGGACGCGCGCCTGGATATGGCGGGGGTCGTCCGCCATGGCCCGTATCGTTGCGGGGCGGGCGTTGCCCAATGCTGCCTGGATGGACTGCGCGACGCTGCGGGCCGCATCCAGTTCAAGCGGCTGGTCTGCATCGCCGTTGCCCAGCTGGTATTCGCGGTTGCCGCTGGACAGGCGAGGCAGCCAGGCGGGGCGTTCGGCAGCGGGCAGGCGGTCCAGGATGTCCATGGCGATGGCGACGTCGCGTTCCAGGTCGCCCAGCATCATGGTTTTGGTGGCGCTGTAGCGTTCGTAGAACAACGACGCGAACGACAGGCCGTACGCCAGCAGCAGGCCGACGAGGAAGATCAGGAACAGGCGCGCGACCAGCGTGCCCGGCCAAGGGAAGCGGCGCGGGGCGGCGGCAGTCACTGGTCGGGTTCCGAGACGTCGACGGTGGCCGAGAACACATAGCCTTCGCTGCGCACGGTCTTGATATACATCGGTTCGCGTGCGTCTTCGCGCAGGCGCTGGCGCAGGCGGCTGACCAGCAGGTCGATGGACCGGCCGAAGAAGTCGGCGTCGCGGCCTTGGGTCAGATTCAGCAACTGGTCGCGATTCAGCACCCGTTGCGGATGGTCGAGAAAGACGCGCAGCAGCCGGTATTCGGCGCCGCTGAGCGACACGATGGTGCCATCGGCATCCAGCAAATGGCGCGCGGTGGTGTCCAGCCGCCAGTTGCCGAACGCGATCTCGCGGCCGGGCTCTGTTACCTGGAAGTTGGGCGGCAGCATGCGCGTGCGGCGCAGGATCGCCTTGATGCGCGCCAGCAGTTCGCGCGCCACGAAGGGTTTGACCAGGTAGTCGTCGGCGCCCATTTCCAGGCCGATGACGCGGTCCATGTCGTCGCTGCGCGCCGTCAGCAGCAGGATGGGGATGCGGCGGTGCTTGCCGCTGCGCAACTCGCGGCACAGCACCAGGCCGTCGTCGCCGGGCATCATGATGTCCAGCACGATGAGGTCGACGGACAGGCTTTCCAGCAGCGATCGCATCTGCCGGCCGTCGGCCGCCAGCGTGACGGCCAGGCCGTTCTTCTTCAGGAAGTTGCCGGCCAGCTCGCGTATTTCGCGATCGTCGTCGACGATCATGACGTGATCAACGTGATCCATCTGCGGATGCCTTTCTGGGGTGGGAGGGCGTGCCGTTCATGATACCGGGGGCAGGGGATCCCGGCGCGGGCGGGAATTGGTGATCAGCTGGCACTGGAATGGCTTGGCGGCTTCGGCGGTAAAGCCGCCGAACAGCAGCAACAGGACGGCAAGAAAGCGTTTCATCGGAAGGGCTCCACAGACTGCGGTGAACGGTTTATAGCGCCGCCCGAGCCGGGATGTGTGTCGTACTGTATACGCGCCAGCAGCGGATACATAAGCAGGAAAAACTGCGCCAATCGGGCACAAGCCGGATACGTGCCGCGGGTGCAATGGGGCCTCTTTCCAAAGGACACCCCATGGACCTGATCAACACCCCCATCGCCCTGCTGGCCGGCATGCTGACCATCGCGTCGCCGTGCGTGCTGCCTTTGTTGCCGGTGCTGCTTGGCACCTCGCTGGAACGTTCTGACCGGATGCGTCCCTTGTTTGTCGTGTCCGGCTTCGTACTGGCGTTCGCTGGCCTGGGCATCGCGCTCAGCCTGCTGTCAAACCTGAATGCCTCGGTGCATGAAGCCGTGCGGTCCACCTCGGTGGCGTTGCTGGCGCTGTTCGGGTTGGTGCGGATCTGGCCGCAGCCCTATGACCGTCTGATCGCGCGCTTTGGCGGACCGTTGCAGCAGCTGGCGTTCAGCGCCGGCGGAGCCGGTAGCGGGAATGCGGGCGGCTTTCTGCTGGGGCTGTCGCTGGGCGCCGTGTGGACACCCTGCGCGGGCCCCGTGCTGGCATCGATCCTGGTGCTGGCCGCCAAGGCGCAGGACCTGACGCAATCCAGCACCTTGCTGCTGGTGTTCGCCATCGGCGCCGGCATTCCCATGCTGGCCATCGCCTATGGCGGCCAGGCCATCACCGCTCGGGTACGCGGGCTGTCGCGCTACACGCATCGCTTGCAACAGGGCTTCGGCGTGCTGCTGGTCCTGACCGCGGCCGCCATCTATTTCCAGTACGACATCCTGGCCTACGCCTGGATCAGCAACCTTTTCAACTGACCTTTCTCCCCTGACCCCAAGGAGTCCGACCATGTTTGCTTCCATGAAGAAGATCGCGCTGGGCGCGTTGCTTGCTACGTCGCTGGCGGCGTCGGTGGTGCCGGGCGCTGCGCAGGCTGCTGGCACGCCTGTTCCCGCGCCTGAATTCACCGGTATCGAAAACTGGCTCAATAGCCCGCCGCTGACGTTGGCCTCGCAACGCGGCAAGGTCGTGCTGGTGGATTTCTGGACCTACACCTGCATCAATTGCATCCGCACGCTGCCGTACGTCACCAGCTGGCATCAGAAGTACAAGGACCAGGGCCTGGTCGTGGTGGGCGTGCACACGCCGGAGTTCCCGTTCGAGCGTTCGACGCCCAACGTCCAGAAGGCGCTGGAACGCTTCAAGATCACGTACCCGGTGGCGCAGGACAACCGCTATGCCACGTGGGAGGCCTATCGCAACCAGTACTGGCCGGCGGTCTATCTGATCGACAAGCAAGGCCAGATTGTCTACCGCCATTTTGGCGAAGGCAACTATGCCGAGACCGAGGCCGAGATCCAGCGCCTGCTGGCGCAGCCGGGCTAGGCCTAGCCCGCCATCTGCGCCGCGCACCAGTCGCGGATTTTTTCCAGCGCGGGCGGTGGCGTCTTGCCGTCCAGCGTCACGAACATGAATTCCGAACTCAGCGATAGCGGCGGCGACAGGTGCAGTAGCACCAGTTCGCCGCGGTCCAGCAGGGTGCGCGCCACCTGCAGCACGCCGAAGAACACGGCGTCCGTGCGGCGCACCACTTCCACCAGGGCGTTCACATCGTTCGATTGATACTGGATCGCATCGTAGAAGTGCGTGCGGTTGCCGAAGTATTCATTCAAGCGGTGGATCACGTCATTGCTCATCGCGCGGCCGCTGGCCGCCAGCGGGTACTTGCGCAGTTCGGCGAAGCTGAGCGCGTGGCGGTGCTCCAGCGGATGCCCCGCGCGGCAGACGAAGCCCAGCGGGGTGCGCGGGAACAGGTCCAGGTTCAGGTCGTCGTCCGGCGGGACCTGGCTACGGTGCAGGATCAGCGCGTCGACGGCGCCTTCGCGCAGTTCCTGCAGTTGCATGTCGGCGGTGCCACCGCTTAACTGAACCTTGATGGCGGGGTAGCGCTGCATCATGTGCTGCAGCAGGTGCACGGACAGCATCGCCGTTGGGGCAGGGCCCAGGCCCAGGCGCAGGGTGCCGGCTTCGACGTTCGCCAGGATCTTGGCGCTGCGCCGCAGTTCGGCCAGCTCGACCCGCACCCGCCGCGCGCGGGCCAGCGCCAATTCGCCCAGGGCAGTCAGTGTCTTGTTCTTGCCGCGTTCCAGCAGCGGCCCGCCCAGCTCCTCTTCCAGCGCCTGGATGCTGCGACTAAGCGCGGGCTGGGTCAGGTGCAGCTTGTCGGCGGCGCGACTGAAAGACTGGGTTTCCACGACGGCCAGGAAGTGGTCCAACTGCTGAAGATTCATGCGGCCTGCCAGAATTATTCATTTTGATTATGGAAGGTAAGCCGATTATGCATTGGACGGCAATTAGTGGCGCTCCTAAGATCGCTGCTCATCCGTCGCATTCCGACACCCGCCATTCAGTGAGCCGCCATGGTCCCGACGCTGTCATCCCGTTTTGCTGCCCCGGCCGTTTCGATCGGCCTTCTGCGGGGGGCGCTATGCAGATTCATGGTGGCGGCAGGCCTGAGCGCCGCCGTGGCCGCCCCGGTATGGGCACAGGCGAGCTTTCCGGCCAAGCCGGTTTCCGTGGTGGTGCCGGTGTCGGCCGGCGGCGCGGCGGACGCCCTGGCGCGCGCCTGGGCCAGCTATGTGTCCAAAGCGATCGGCGGCACGGTAATCGTTGAGAACAAGCCGGGCGCCAATGGCAGCATTGCCGCCGCCTTCGTCGCCAAGCAACCCGCGGATGGTTATTCGCTGTTGTTCGGCAGCACGTCGAACATGTCCTTGAACCCGTTCTCGTACAAAACCCTGGCCTACAACCCGGTGCGTGACTTTGACCCGGTGACGATGATTGCCGGCACGTCGCAGGTGCTGGTGACGAATCCGGCCAGCGGCATCAAGAGCGTCCAGGACCTGGTCAAGGTGGCCAAGAACAAGCCCGGCGTCTTGAATTACGGCTCGGCCGGGATGGGCAATTCGACGCATTTGAACGTGGCCTTCCTGGCGCAGCATTTCGGGCTGGACATGTCGCATGTGCCTTACAAGGGGGCGGCGCCCGCCATGATGGACCTGGTGGGCGGGCAGATCGATCTGACGGCGGATGCGCTCTCGGGGGCGATTCCGCAAATCAAGACGGGCAAGGCGGTGCCGCTGGTGGTCTTCGGCAGCCAGCGCGTGGCCGAGCTTCCCGATGTGCCGACGATCTACGAAGTGGGCGCCACCGATTTTCCCAGCGACGGCTGGTACGGCCTGATGGCTCCCAAAGGGACGCCGCCCGCCGTGCTTGCGCGGCTGACCGAGGCCACGCAGAAGTTCTGGGCCGACCCCGACGCGCGGGCGCAGATGGCGCAGATCTACATGCTGCCGCCGGCCGAGTTCGGCGGGCAGGCCGTGGCGCAAGCCATGCAGCGCGAATCCGCGACCTGGGGGCCGATCATCAAGCGGCTGGGCATCCAGAACGATTGATCCCCGTCTCATCCCTTCAGCACCGCTGCATCGCCGGCGGGACGCCACGCATCGAGCCTTGCCCATGACCGACTTGTCTTTTCCTTCCGCCGCCGCAGCCATCGCCCGGCCCGCCGTCCATCTGCCCCGCAGCGAAGACTTCCTGCTGTGGCCGCCGTGCCTGCAGGCTTATGGCTACCGCATCGTCGACCAGTTGTTCGCTACCCGCAGCGTGGCGCGTGGCCCGGCGACGCGTGAGTTGGAGCGCGGCCCCGAAGCGCGCGTGCAGTACGGGTCCGATGGTGTGCAGCG
Source organism: Achromobacter sp. 18P8.1.1 (assembly GCF_057799415.1). Classification (NCBI taxonomy): domain Bacteria; kingdom Pseudomonadati; phylum Pseudomonadota; class Betaproteobacteria; order Burkholderiales; family Alcaligenaceae; genus Achromobacter; species Achromobacter sp. 18P8.1.1. The sequence goes on from NZ_JBYOKH010000003.1 coordinate 231,891, forward strand.
CGGCCTGCCCGAATTCATGGACTGCAACAACGTGGCCGGGCTATTGGCGATGCGCGAGGGGCGCGTGGTGCTGGAACGCTACGGCCTGGGCCTGCAGCCGCACGACCGCTGGTCCACGATGTCCACCATCAAGTCGGTGACGTCGCTGCTGGTGGGCGCGGCCGTGCAGGACGGCGCTATCCACAGCATCGACGACCCCGTCACGCGGTACCTGCCCGCCATGCAGGGCTGCGCCTACGACCAGGTGACCGTGCGGCACCTGATGACGATGTCGTCGGGCATGGAATGGACCGAGGACTACACGGACAAGCAATCGGATGTGAACCGCTACAGCAAGTCGCTGGCGGACAAGGTGCCGGGCGGCGTGCTGGCGTTGCTGCGCGCGTGCCGGCGGCTGCATGCGCCGGGCGCGGTGTGGCACTACAACACGGGCGACACCTATCTGCTGGGCGCGCTGCTTTCGGCCGCCACCGGCATGACGCTGGCCGATTACCTGTCGCAGAAGATCTGGCAGCCCTACGGGATGGAGTTCGACGCCTTCTACACGCTGGAATCCGAAAACGGCCAGGAGATCGGCGGCAGCCGCGCCGGCATGACCTTGCGGGATCTGGGCCGGGTGGGCCAGTTCGTGCTGGACGACGGCGTGATCGGCGGCAAGCGGGTGCTGCCCGAAGGCTGGATCGACCAGGCCGGTGCCGTGGCCCATGCGGTGCCCGAAGCCTTCCATTCCGCCAGCCGCCAGGCGCTGGGGCTGACGGCCTATGGCTATAGCTGGTGGCTGCGCGAAGACGGCGCGATGATGGCCATGGGCCATTCCGGCCAGCGCATCTACATCGACCGCCGCCACGCGTTGGTGGTGGTGCAGTTGGCCGCCTACCCGGAACCGCGCTACGCCAGCGCGAATGAACCGGATCGCGACGCGGAACTGAACAGCGTGATCGCGGCGATCCGGGACGCGGCCTAAGCGGATGGCCTAGCGGCCGGTGTCCGGGTAATTGGGCCCGGCATCATGGAAGCCGCCGTTGCTGTAGGGGTTGGCGGCGCCCGGGTGGGGCGGGCCGCTGTTGCCGGGGGCACAGCCGCCAAGCAGGAAAGCGGCGGCAAGCAGGGCGATCAGGTGCTTCAACGGGGAATTCATGGCGGTCTCCTGCGGCTGCCCCTCAGCAGGCGCGTAGCGTGCAGCGTATGCGGACGATTATAGGGCGGCGTCCGTCCGCCACCCCTTGCGCTTTGCCCACGGCCGATCGCAGCGCTGCCGATATCCCTCCACGGCCGGGGAACTCGACGCTTGGAAGTACGGATGTGGGTATCCCGCCTGGCGCATTGCGTCATACATGCGCCGGCCCCACACGCACTGTGCTTGCGCTTGGTCCCATAGCCGCGCCGCCTGTTCCGGCTGGCCGTGCTGCCACAGCGTCAGGCCATAGTCGGCCACGATTTCTTCGTTGCGCGGAATCTCGCGATAGGACTCGCGCATCAGGCGCAGGCCTTCGTCCGTGTCGCCTCGCCGCGCCAGGATCCAGCCCAGGGTTCCCTGGTTGTACGGGTTTGCGCCCGTGCGGCGGATGGACTCGCGCACTTGCGCTTCGGCCTGGGGCAAAAAGTCGGGAAAGTCCGCCAGGTAGTAGGCGATTTCGTTGGCCAGGTCCGGGTCGTCGGGCTGCCGTGCGCGGTCGCGCTTGGCTTGGCGTTGCTGCAGCACCTGCGTGTCAGCCAGTGCAAGTTCCGGCATGCCCAGCAGGCGTTCCAGGTTCAGGCGGTCTTGCAGCACGGCCTTGGCGGGGCGTTTGAGCGATTCCGGGAAGCGCCACTGGCGGGCGCGCTGCACCCATTGCCGGGCTTGGTCCTGCTGGCCGACCATCAACAGCAGGTGGGCCAGGTCCAGTTGCTGCTGCGAAGTGTCGGCGCAGCGCATGGCGCTGATCAATTGCTCGGCGCCGTTCACATCCTTCTGCGCGAACTTGAGATTGATGGCGTCCAGTTCGGCAAAGCACGCCGCGTTGTCGGTGGCCGAGCCCTCGATCGACAGGGATAAGGGGCTTGCTGGCATGTCATGACTGAAGTAGGCCGTGGAGCCCTGGCGGGTGGTGTAGCCCAGGTCGACCCATTGTTCGCCCCAGCGCTGACGCAGCGTCAGGATGTACGGCCAGGCGGGCAGCGGCGCGTTGTCGCCGCTGGAATTCAGCTGGAAGAAGTGGCCCCACGCGCCGTCGCCGACGCGACGGATCAGCGTGAAGTCGGTGGCGGCGTGCGGCTGCTCGGTCCAGACCCAGGCGGTGCGGCCCTGGGCGTCGGTGACGCCGTGCAGGATGCCGTCATTGCTGGGGGTGTTCTGGATCGCGTCGGTCTTGCCGGTCAGGAACAGGCGGTACGGCGTGTTGGGGGCGGGCGCGATGGATTGCCTGTCGGGCAAGGCAAGCGTCAGGCTGCGGCCGTGCGTGCCCACGCCATATTGCGGCATACCGGCAGGCGGAGTCGTCGAACGGACGGTGGATTTTTCAGGCGCGGTGGTGTCGGCGGCGTGGGCGCCCGGCGCCAGCAGCCACAGGGCGGCGGCGAACACGAGCGCGGTGATCGGGGTGTGCTGCAAAGGCGTCATGGGGACTGCTTGGGGGGCCGCGGGAAGGTTCGCGTGCCCGGATTGTGCACGACAACGCGCGCCGGGGCGAATCCAGGCGCCGCTATCGACGCAGCTGTGCCTCGATGAACGCGTGGATCGCGCGTGTCTCGTCGTTGTCGGCGCCCACGTCGGCGTTGATCTGGGCGTGGTTGCGCGCAATGCCCACCAGTTCCGCTTGGCCGCCGTGCGCTTTCAGTAGGTCGGCATAGCGCTGCGATCGGCGGCAGGGATCGGGGCGCAGCGTCGAACACACGAAAAGGGTAGGCGGCTGCTGGCCGCGCAGTTGCGCGGCGGGCGACGCTGCCGCCCATTGCGCGGGATCGGCGCCAAAGGCCTCGTCGTAGAAGGGGGCATGCGGGCGGGGCATGACGTCCAGCAGGTCGAACCCCGCGCCGTCGAGCACGACGCTGGCCAGCCAGGGCCGCGCGCCGGTGCGTTGCCGCATGGGCTCATCGGCGGCCAGCAGCGCCAGCAAGTGGCCGCCGGAGGAATGCCCCATAACGATGAGCCGGTCCGGGTCGGCGCCCCAGGTGTGGGCGCGTTGGCCGATCCATGCCAATGCGCGGCCCAGGTCTTCGGCCTGCGCTTCGGGGCGTGTCTGCGGCATTAATCGCGTGTTGACCGACACGATGACATAGCCTTGCGGCAGCCAGTAGGCCAACTTGTTCTGGACGACCTCGGGCGCGGCCTTGTCGCCGTTCTTCCACGAACCGCCATGGACGACGACGAGCACCGGGGCGCCGCCGGGGGCGGGAGTTTCGGGCAGATAGACGTCGGCGATCTGGGCGGTATCCGGCCCGTAGCGCTGGTCCATCAGCGGGGCGGCCGATGCCGGCCCCAGCAGGGCGGCGGTCAGGAGCAAGGCTGGCAGCAGGCGGGGCGCAAGCATGGACGTCCGGGGCAGGAGAGGGGGCTGCTTACTGTAGCGCGGGACGGGCGCACGTGGCGTGGGCTGCGCCCGGGGCCGGCCTGTGGCATGCTGCGGCCGATCTTCAACCCGCGCGACGACGCCTTTCCGCAATGCGAACCCTCCTGCTACGTGTGTGTGACCTGCTGCTGCTGGCCGCCGCCGCGGCGTCTTTTGGCGCCTGCCTGACCTCGATCCTGACGACCGACGCCTACGGCTGGGTGGTCCCCGACGCCCCATACGTGTACGGGCCGCGCGACTTCTACGCTGACGCCGTCATGGCAGGCCTGGCCGGGCTGATCGCACTGATGCTGGCCGAACGCTTCCAGGCGGTGCGCCGGTCGCTGGCCGGGCGGCTGGCGGCGACCCTGGCCGCCGCGCTCATCGCCCTCTACCTGGCGCCGCCCGCGCCCGTGGTGTTTGGCAATACCTGGGCGCCGGGCGAGGCGACGCGCGAGCTGTTCCTGGCGCAGTGGCACCTGGTGCTGCCCCTCGCACTGGCCGTGGTGGCGTTCAGGGCGGTATTTTGGCGGTTGTGCGCCCGGCGCGCGGGCTAGGACAGCTTGCATTCAGCCCGGTCGACAACCCGGGAATGTCGCGGAATTTCCCGTATTTGCGCTAGGATTACCGCGCAAATTCCCGCTGCAGTTTCCGCTCCCCTGGAGAACCCCTCGCATGACCTCCCTTGATTCGTTTGCCATCACCAAGAAGTGGCCCGCCGCGCATCCCGACCGCATCCAGCTGTATTCGCTGCCCACGCCCAACGGCGTGAAGGTGTCGATCCTGCTGGAAGAGTTGGGTCTGCCCTACGAGCCGCACCGCGTCAGTTTCGATACGCAGGACCAGTTTTCGCCTGAATTCCTGTCGCTCAGCCCGAACAACAAGATTCCGGCCATCCTGGATCCCAATGGCCCGGACGGCAAGCCGCTGGCGCTGTTCGAATCCGGCGCCATCCTGGTCTATCTGGCCAGCAAGACGGGCCAGTTCATCCCGGCGGATACGGCGGGGCGCTACGAAACGCTGCAGTGGGTCATGTTCCAGATGGGCGGCATCGGCCCCATGTTCGGCCAGCTGGGCTTCTTCCATCGGTTCGCCGGCAAGGAATACGAAGACAAGCGTCCGCGCGACCGCTATGTAGCCGAATCCAAGCGCCTCTTGGCCGTGCTGGACCAGCGCCTGGAAGGCCGCGACTGGGTCATGGGCGATGAATACACCATTGCCGACATCGCCATCCTGCCCTGGGTGCGCAACCTTGTCGGCTTCTACGAGGCCGGCGACCTGGTCGGGTTCTCGCAGTTCAAGAACGTGGCCCGCGTGCTGGAAGCCTTTGTGGCGCGTCCGGCCGTGGTGAAGGGCCTGACGATTCCGGCTGCCTGACGGCATGTGGATGGCTGCGGCCGCCTGATGCGGCGGCCGCAGCATGGCCCTTTCCGGGCCGCCTGATGCGGGTTTGCGAGAGATCAAACAAGCCCGCAGAAGTTATGCTTTTCGGTCATAAGCTTATTACTGAAAGGCGTAAGCTTCCTCCATAAGCTGGACAGGCCGTACGAACTCCCCGACGTGCACGCTGCCCAGCGGATACGGAGGGTAGTAATGAGGAAATTCGGGATCAAGGCGGTGGCCGGCCTGCTGGTGGCCGCGGGCCTGGCAATCGGCGGCGCGCAGCTGCTGACCGCGAATCGCAAGGTGGACACGGCCGCATCGGTCGACATCCAGGACCGGCGGCTGATCGAGGCCGGCGCCTACATCGCGCGCACGGGCGATTGCGTGGCCTGTCACAGCGTGCCAGGCGGCAAGCCCTTCGCGGGCGGCCTGGCGATGCAGACGCCCGTAGGCACGATCTATTCGTCGAACATCTCGCCTGACAAGCAGTCGGGCATCGGCAACTACGATTACGCTGATTTCAAGAACGCGGTGCAGTTTGGCATCCGCAAGGACGGCACGCCCCTGTACCCGGCCATGCCGTACCCGTCGTACGCCATCATGCCGGATGCGGACATCCAGGCGCTGTATGCGTACTTCATGTCGCAGGTCGAACCCGTCAGCCAGCCCAGCGCCGATTCCACGATCCCCTGGCCGCTGAACATGCGCTGGCCCATGGCCTGGTGGCAACTGCTGTTCGCCGGCAAGCGCGACTTCGCGGCACCGGCCGGCGCCGATGAAAAGCTGGTGCGCGGCGCCTACCTGGTGGAAGGCCCCGGCCACTGCGGCGCCTGCCATACCCCGCGCGGCCTGGCCTATCAGGAAAAGGCGCTGTCGCTGGCCGACGGCGACGCCTTCCTGTCGGGCGCCGTCATCGACGGCTGGCGCGCCAAGAGCCTGCGCGGCGAAGCGCAAGGCCTGCAATCGTGGAGCGCAGAAGAAATCGTGATGTTTCTGAAGACGGGTCGCACCGACAAGGTCGCCGCGTTTGGCGCGATGGCCGATGTGGTCGAGCACAGCACGCGCTACTTCACGGACGGCGACCTGGCCAGCATCGCGGCCTATCTGAAGCAGTTGCCTCCGGTCGCGGGCAAGCTTGCGGCGTTCCCGCCCAAGGCCGACACCACCACCGCGGCCTTGCGCGACGGCCGCTACGATTCGCGCGGCGCGGTCATCTACATGGAGCAATGTGTGGTCTGCCATCGGGCGGACGGGCAGGGCATGCCGCGCATTTTCCCCGCGCTGGCGGGCAATTCGGCGGTGTACGCGCAGAACCCGCAGTCCATCATCCAGATCACGCTGGAAGGCGGCAAGATGCCGGCTAACGAGACGGACGCGATGGCGTTCGCGATGCCCGGCTTCAGGCACTTGAGCAACCAGGACGTCACCGACGTCATCAATTTCATCCGCACGGCATGGACGAACCAGGCGCCGCCGATCGCCGACAACGATGTCGCGCATATCCGCGATTTCCTGGCCAGCAAGAAGCCCAACATCGTCGCCGGAGGCAAGCATGAGTAAGCACACCCGAATCGCCACGCTGTTGGCGCTTGCCGTCGCCGCCGGCGGTTGGATGGCCGCAAGCGCGGCGCCCGATACGCCGGCGCCGGGCGCGCAGGCCGGCGCCCGCAACACGTACGCGGTGATCGACAAGGACGGCAAACGACTGCCCGACTACACGATCCCGTCGGATACGCAGATCGCGGGCGAACCCAACGCGGACCAGATCAACCACGGCAAGCGCCTCTTGAACGAAACCCGCCGCCTGCTGCCGCAGAACACGGGCGCCAGCATGAACTGCAACAGCTGCCACGTGCAGGAGGGCAAGAAGCCGATGGGGGCGCCGTACATCAATACGGTCAACACCTTCCCGCAGTTCAACCCGCGCGCGAACCGCGTGGTGTCGCTGGAAGACCGCATCAACGGCTGCTTCATGCGGTCGATGAACGGCAAGCCGCTAGAGAAGGATTCTGCCGAAATGAAGGCGATGATTGCCTACATGAAGTGGCTGGCCCAAGACGTGCCGCATGGCGCAAAGGTGCAGATCGAAAACGCCTGGCCGATCGATACCAAGCTTGTGCCTGATCCGGTGCGGGGCAAGGGCCTGTATGCGGCGCAATGCGCGTCCTGCCACGGCGCCAATGGCGAAGGCAAGAAGGACCGCGCGGGCGACATCGTGTTTCCGCCGTTGTGGGGCGACGAATCGTTCAACATCGGGGCCGGTCTCGCGCGCACGTACAAGGCGGCGGCATTCATTCGCAACAGCATGCCGATGGGCGTGAACACGCACGGCAACTGGGGCGAGGGCGACGTGCTGTCCGACCAGGACGCCGTGGACGTGGCCGAATACTTCACCCACATGCCGCGTCCGGACTTCGCCGGCAAGGAGAAGGATTTCCCCAACGGCAAGAAACCCAAGGACTCGCGCTACTGAGCTTCTACAATCGGCCCTGTCATTCTTCCAGGAACCAGGGTCGCCATGGAACTGCGCCAGTTGCGTTACTTCGTCCGCGTCGTAGAGGCGGGCAGCATCGGCCGGGCGGCCATGTCCCTGGGCATGGTCACCTCGGCCCTCAGCCAGCAGATCAGCCGGCTGGAAGGTGAACTCTCGACCCGGCTGCTGCAGCGCAGCGCCAGTGGCGTCGTGCCGACGGACGCGGGACTGGCGTTTTTCCGCCAGGCCCAGCTGGCCCTGCGCCACGCCGACGATGCGGTGACGGCCGCCCAGCAGGCGCGGCTGGCCGGGCACGTCAGCGTCGGCCTGCCATCCACCACGGCGGCCATTCTGGGCGCGCCGTTCCTGCAAGCCATGAACGAGCGCTATCCCGACATCCGCCTGCATCTGGTCGAGGCGCTGTCGGGACACCTTGCCGACATGCTCAACGGCCGCTTGCTGGACCTGGCCATCGTGTTTCACGCCGAGTCCGCGCGGCGCTGGAGCATCATGCCGCTCCTGGACGAACCGCTGTACCTCTGCGCCCGGCGCGACATGCCGGGCGTGCCCGACGGCGACACGACGCGGCTGGACGCCATTGCGCATCTGCCGCTGGTGCTGCCCAGCGGCCGGCACGGCTTGCGCGCGCTGGTCAACAACGCGTTCCAGCAAATGGGGCAGACGCCGCGCGTGGTGGCTGAAGTCGATGGCCTGTCGTTGCTGATGGACGTGGTGCAGCTGGGCAACGCCGCCACGATCCAGCCCAGTTCGGCCACGGCCCGCATTGCGCCCGGCCAGCTGCACATGGCGCGCATTGAAGATGCCCACCTGTTCCGCCCCAATCTGCTGGCCAGCCTGTCCGACGACGAGCTGTCACCTGCCGGTTTGGCTGCGCGCCTGGTGCTGGCGGATGTGTCGCGCACGCTGGCGCGCGACGGCAAGTGGGCGGTGGTGGCCCTTCACGAATCGTGAACACCCATTGACGCCCGGCTGATATCGCAACCGCCACCCGCTGGGTACAGTCGGTCCCTTGATTCGGGGACGATGGCATGGTGGACGTCTTGGTGGTGGGAGGGGGCAATGCGGCGCTGTGCGCGGCCCTGATGGCGCGCGAGGCCGGCGCAAGCGTGATGCTGCTGGAAGCGGCGCCGCGTGAATGGCGTGGCGGCAATTCGCAGCACACGCGCAATTTGCGCTGCATGCACGACGCGCCGCAGGACGTGCTGACCGACGCCTATCCCGAAGAGGAATACTGGCAGGACCTGTTGAAGGTCACTGGCGGGCTGACCAATGAGCATCTGGCGCGCCTGGTCATCCGCGAATCGGCTACCTGCCGCGACTGGATGCGCCGGCATGGCGTGAACTTCCAGCCGCCGTTGTCGGGCGCGCTGCACGTGGCGCGCACCAATGCTTTCTTCATGGGCGGCGGCAAGGCGCTGGTGAATGCCTATTACCGCAGCGCCGAGGCGCTGGGCGTGCAGATCCGCTACAACGCCCCGGTCGACGCCCTGGAGCTTGAAGACGGCCGCTTCAAGGCGGCGCGCATCGGCGACGAACGCATCGAGGCGCGCGCCTGTGTGCTGGCCGCGGGCGGCTTCGAGTCCAACCGGAAATGGCTGCGTGAAGCGTGGGGCCAGAACGAGCGCGGCGAATGGCCGGCCGACAATTTCCTGATCCGCGGCACGCGCTTCAACATGGGCGTGCTGTTGAAATTCATGCTGGACGCGGGCGCCGACAGCATCGGCGACCCATCCCAATCGCACTGCGTGGCGATCGATGCGCGTGCGCCGCTGTACGACGGCGGCATCTGTACCCGCATCGATTGCGTGTCGCTGGGCGTGGTGGTGAACCGCGACGCCGTGCGCTTCTACGACGAAGGCGAGGACTTCTGGCCCAAGCGCTACGCCATCTGGGGCAGGCTGACCGCCATGCAGCCCGGCCAGATTGCCTATTCCATCATCGACGCCAAGGCCATCGGCCGTTTCATGCCGCCGGTGTTTCCGGGCGTGCAGGCCGATACGCTGCCCGAACTGGCTGAAAAACTGGGCCTGGACCCCGCCACGTTCGCGCAGACCCTGGGCGATTACAACGCGTCCTGTCGGGTCGGCACGTTCGACCACACCGCGCTGGACGATTGCCATACCGAGGGCGTCACGCCCGCCAAGACGCACTGGGCGCGGCCAATCGACACCGCGCCGTTCTACGGCTACGCGCTGCGCCCGGGCATCACGTTTACCTATCTGGGCCTGAAGGTGGATGACACCGCCGCGGTGCGGTTCAACGACGTGCCCAGCGACAACCTGTTCGTGGCCGGCGAAATGATGGCCGGCAACGTGCTGGGCAAGGGCTACACGGCCGGGGTGGGCATGTCCATCGGCACGGCGTTTGGCCGCATTGCCGGCACCCGGGCTGCCGCCGCCGCGCGCGCCCAGACCCTTGCGAAGAGCACCCCATGAAGCAGCTTGAAGCCCTGGCCCGCGAGGCGCAGTCTTTTTCCACCCCGCATGCCGAGGCCGCGCCTGCCATGACCGAGCAGCCGGTGCGCTGGCTGGGCAAGCACGCAAAGCCTCAAGCGGAATTGCTGACCGCCGACGAAACCGAAGTCGCCCGCGTCATGCAGATCTGCAACGCCTGCCGCTATTGCGAAGGCTTCTGTGCGGTGTTCCCGGCCATGACCCGCCGCCTGGAATTCGGCAAGGCCGACCTGAACTATCTGGCCAACCTGTGCCACAACTGCGGCGCCTGTCTGCACGCCTGCCAGTACGCGCCGCCGCATGAATTCGCGGTGAACGTGCCGCAGGCCATGGCCCGAGTGCGGGTGCAGACCTATACCGACTACGCCTGGCCCGGCGCGCTGGGCGCGCTGTACAAGCGCAATGGCCTGGCCTTGTCCTTGGCCACGGCAGGCGGCCTGGCGTTGTTCCTGGTGTTGGCGGTGCTGATGGCGGGCGGCCTGTTCCACGCGCCAATGGCCGGCAACTTCTATGCTGTGTTCCCGCACAACACGCTGGCGCTGATGTTCGGCGTGGTGTTCGGCTTTTCGATGCTGGCGCTGGGCGTGGGGGTCACGCGCTTCTGGCGCAACGTCAGCCCGGGTGCTGCGTCCGGCGCCGCGGTGGCGGAGGCGGCGCACGACGCGCTGCGCCTGCGCTATCTGGATGGCGGGCACGGCAAGGGCTGCAACAACGCGGACGACGCCTTCACCCTGTGGCGCCGACGCTTCCACCACTTCACGTTCTACGGCTTCATGCTGTGCTTCGCGGCCACCTGCGTGGCGACGCTCTATCACTACCTGCTGGGCCAGCAGGCGCCGTATCCCTTGCTGAGCGCGCCGGTGCTGTTGGGCACGGCGGGCGGCATCGGCCTGTTGATCGGGCCGGCGGGGCTGCTCTGGCTGAACGTCAAACGGCATCCGGAACAAGGCGACGCGGCGCAAAAACCGATGGACCGCGGTTTCATCATGCTGCTGTTCCTGACCAGCGCCACGGGCCTGGCGCTGCTTGCGGGACGCGACGGCAGTGCGATGGCCTTGCTGCTGGCGATACACCTGGGCGTGGTGATGGCGCTGTTCCTGACGCTGCCCTACGGCAAGTTCGCGCACGGCATCTACCGGTCTGCCGCGCTGCTCAAGTGGTCCATTGAAAAGCGCCAGCCCAACAAGCTGCAACTGGGGTCCGATTGACCGGACCCGTCCCGCGCGGGCATGACGGCGTCCTTTGAAGGCGCCGCATTCAACAACAACCCAGGAGACTTCCATGTTCCGTACCCGACTGCTGGCGCGCGTTGCGCTGGCCGCCTGTCTGTCGCCGGCATTGCCGGCGGCGCACGCGCAATCCTTTCCCACCAAACCCATCACGCTCGTGGTGCCGCATTCGGCCGGTGGCACGTCCGACATCCTGGCAAGAACGGTCGCGGCCGAAGCGGCCAAGACGCTGGGCCAGACCATCGTCATCGACAACAAGGGCGGGGCCAACGGCACCATCGCCGCCAAGCAGGTGGCCTCCTCGGCGCCGGATGGCTACACCCTGCTGCTGGCTACCGCCAGCACGCACGGCATCAATCCGTCGCTGTACTCGCGCATCTCTTACGATGCGGTGAAGGACTTCAAACCCGTCACGCTCTTGGCGACCGTGCCAAACGTGCTGGTTATCGGCCCCAACGTCAAGGCCGCCAATGTGCAGGAGCTGATCGCGTACATCCGCTCGCAGGGCGACAAGACCAACATGGGATCGGCGGGCGCCGGCACCCCGGGCCATCTGGCCGGCGAGATGTTCAAGAGCGCGGCCAAGCTGCAATTCACGCACGTGCCGTACAAGGGCGGCAGCCCGGCCATCACTGACCTGATCGGCGGTCAGATCGATTTCATGTTCACCACCATACCCGGCGTGTTGCCGCACGTGAAGGCGGGCACCTTGCGCGCGCTGGCCGTGACCTCGCCCCAGCGTTCGCCGGCGATGCCCGACGTGCCGACGATGGCGGAATCCGGCCTGCCCGGTTTCCAGGCGGTGTCGTGGCACGGCATCGTCGCGCCGGCCGGCACGCCGGACGCGGTGGTGGCCACGCTGAATGCGGCGCTGGGCGGCGCCTTGGCCGCGCCTGCCGTCAAGCAGCGCCTGATGGAGGAGGGCGCGCAGGCGTCCAGCGTGAACACCACTGCATTCGGCACGTTCATCCAGTCTGAAATCGCCGCGTGGGCGCAAGCCGTCAAGGACTCGGGCGCGACGGCGAACTGAGGGCAGGCAGGCGCCTGCGCGGCCTGCGCACGACCGCATGCTAGGATTCCCGGCATGCTGACGACCTTGCTGTTTTCACTGCTGGCGGCCGCCCCGGGGGGCGGCGCCACGTTCGACCTGGCCTGCCACTACGCCCAGAAAGATGCCGGCGGAATGATCGAATCCGCCGAGCATTGCGCCCGCGTAGAGGGCGATGAACTGGTGTTCCAGTCCGAGATCCTGCGCGTGATGGATTTCAACGCCGATGGCTTGTCGCCGGTGTTTGCGCACCGTTCCTGGCATTGGGTACGGCCCGACGGCAAGTCGGTGCCGGTGCTGACCTACGACAACTTCGCGGACGATTTCGAGGCCGGCCTGACGCGCGGGCCTTGGTCTGGCGGCATGGCCTACTACGACACCGATCTGAACCGCGTGCTGACCACGCCGTTTGAATGGGTTGACCGCTTCAGCGGCGGCCTGGCCGTCGTGTGTGAAGGCTGCCGCAAGTCCTTCACGCCAGACGGCGAACACAGCTTCATGTCGGGCGGCGAGTGGGGCGCGATCGACCGTCAGGGCCGGCTTGTCCTGCCGCTGCGGCCAGACGCGGCATCCCTGTTGCGCGAGGTCGAGGCGGCGCGTGCTGCTGCCCGATGACCTCGCTGCCGGCAGGCGTGCTTGCCGCGTTACCGCGCCTGATACGCATCGCACAGCGCCAGATACTCGTCGCCGTTGATCTCCAGCGCCATCGCTGAAATCAGCACGCGCTTCCTGTCCGGCAATGAGGTCTTCAGCTGGATCTGCTTGGCGGTCGGAATGCCCACGTAGTTCTGGTTGACGTAGGTGTTCTCGTTGATGGCGTGCCAGGGGATGACGGTGCCGTCCGTCAGCTTGAGGCCGCCGCGCGTGAAGGTAATGACGGGCGTGGCAGGGCCGAACGCACGCTTGAGGCATTTGACCACCAGCCAGATGGCGATCGCGGTGATGGCGCCGAAGAAGGCCATCGCGCCGGTGTTGCCGCGTGCGTTCAATGTCAGGGCGCCGAAGGCCGCGGTGGCCAGGGTCCAGACGACGGCGCCGGCGATCAGGCGGTTGCGCGAGAAGTACACCGGACGATCGGCGAGCGTCTGGGATTGCTGGGCGGTAGAGCTGTAGATTTCCATGACTGGGGCTGCACAAAGAGGGGAAGGGGGCGTGGGCGCGAGGCGCCGGGAGATGGGTGTCGCTCAGGCTCCGGGCAGGTACTGGCGCAGGCAGGCCAGCATGACCGGTTCATTGACGATCTTGGAGCGGTCGATCTTGTGGGTCTTGCCGCGCGCGACGATGATCAGGGTCTCGTCGGTCTCCATGCCTTCGCTGTCTGATTGCGTGCGGATGGAATCGATGGCGGCCCACGGGATCATGTGTCCTTTGTAGGTCAGGCCCGACGCATTCATGGACAGCGGGCCGAAGCCGACCGTGTCTTGGGCCTGTAGCCGGCGCAGCGTGGTGGCCTCCAGATTGCCGCCGACCGATTCTTCCAGCTGGTCGGCAAGCGCATAGCCGTCTTCCCAGATGGTCAGGCGGATGCGCACGCGTTCACCGTCTCGCAGGGTCAGCACCAGATGGTCGCGATTGTGTTGATGCCGGATCGATGCCACATCGGTATAGGCCAGCGTGCGGGGGCCGATGTGCAGGGCGTGGCTGTCCAGCGTCAGTTCGGTAGGCGCGCGCCACCAGGCGACCAGATCCGACCCGCGCCAGAGCAGATAGCCGACGGTCGGCAAAGTCAGGAAGAACACCAGCCACATCGCGCGATAGCGCAGCATTTCGATCAGCAGGCTGCGCGGCAGCAGCCAGATGTCCAACGTGGCCAGCAACTGGGCGCTGAACAGGTAAAGCAGGGCGAATGCGCCGGCGTAGCAGCCCAACGCATAACGCGGCAGAACACGGGGAAATGAGGCGGTCATAGGCATGGGGCCGCGACGCGGCACCGCAGGAAAATGAAAGGCCTCGAACTCTAAAGGATGGCTGCGGCAGCCCCGGTGTCGATCTGTATCAAGAATCGGAATTTCATGTCTTGAACGTGTTAATCACTTGCCCATCACGCACTGCCCAGCAGTTTGCCGAGTGTCGCCATTCCTTGTTCCAGGTCCACGCTCCACGGGTGGCCGTGATTTAAGCGCAGGAAATTGCCGAACGCGCCCGACGACGAGAACAGGGGCCCCGGCGCGATGCTGATGCCATGGTCCAGCGCGGCGCGGTGCACCTTCAGCGTGTCGATATGGGCGGGCAGTTCCACCCACACGAAGTAGCCGCCCGCCGGCCGGGTCGCGCGCGTGCCTTTGGGAAAGTAGCGCGCCACGGCTTGCAGCAGTTCGCCCTGCTGCAAGGCCAGCGTCTGCCGGAATTGCCGCAGGTGGCGGTCGAAGCCGCCTTTTTCCAGATAGGCCGCGATGGCGGCCTGGGTCGGCGCGGCGGTGGCCAGGCTGGTGGTCAGCTTGTTGCGCATGATCTTGCGCGTGTAGCGCCCGGCCGCCACCCAGCCTACGCGATAGCCCGGCGCCAGCGTCTTCGAAAAAGACGAGCAGTGCATCACGATGCCTTCCTTGTCGAACGCCTTGGCCGGGCGCGGCCGCGTTTCGCCGAAGTAGAGTTCGCCGTAGACGTCGTCTTCGATCAGCGCCACGCCGTGCTTGGTCAACAGCTTGACCAGCGCTTCCTTCTTGCTGTCGGGCATCAGGCTGCCCAACGGATTCTGGAACGTCGTCATCAGCCAGCAGGCGCGCGGGCGGTGCTGCAGGATGGCCTGCTCCAGCGCTTGCAGGTCGATGCCTTCGCGCGGATGCGTCGCCACTTCGATGGCATGCAGTTGATTGCGTTCCAGCGATTGCAGCGCGGCATAGAACGTGGGGGATTCCACGATCACCGCGTCGCCTGGGTTCGTGACTGCGGCAAGGCTCAGGTTCAGCGCGTCCAGCGCGCCGTTGGTGATGATGATGTCGTCCACCGGCACGGACACGCCGTCGGCCAGGTAGCGCAGCGCGATCGCGCGGCGCAGCGCCGGATCGCCGGGGCTGAGGTCATCGATCGAGCCCCACGGATCCAGCCGCTGTACGGTGGACGCCATGAACTTGGCCAGTCGGCCGTAGGGCAGCAGCGACGGGCTGGGAAAGGCCGAGCCGAAGGGGATCATGTCGCGGCGCAAGGTGGCGTTCAGCACCTGCAGCACGTTGTCGCTGACGTCCACGGGGTGGCGGCCCGCGCTGGCGGTCGACAGCGCCTCGGGTTCGGGCAGGGCGCCATGCGGGTCGCGCAGGACGTAGTAGCCGGAACGGTCGCGCGCGCGAATCAGCCCGCGCGCTTCCAGCAGGTAATAGGCCTTGAACACCGTAGACGGGCTGACCCCGCGGCTGGTGCTGGTCTGCCGCACCGAGGGCAAGCGGTCACCCACTTGCAGCAGGCCCGATCGGATCGAGGCGGTGATGTCTTCTGTCAGCCGTTCATAGCGCTTCATGGCAGGTCCTATTTACGCGGTTCAGATAGCATGCGCAGCGTGGGGGCCCTTTTTTCCGCCGGGCCGCCCCAAGGTAAAAAGCGCCCCCTCGGGGGGCAGCAAGCACGCGCAGCGTGTGCAGCGTGGGGGCATTCACAGCGACATACCGACGGCGCGCATCACGAGGCGCAGCGCGTAGGCGGTCACGCCCAGCGCGGCGACGCTGCCTGCCCAGATCAGCGCCAGCCACAACAGACGGCTGCGCCACGACGGCAGCGGGTGAGAGGGGCGGTTCATCGCATTCATCAGTGGAACTCCTCGCCGGTGCGGACCTTGCCGCGGAAGACGTAGTACGACCAAGCGGTGTACATCAGGATAATGGGAATGATCAGCAAGGCTCCCACCAATGCGAAGCCCAGGCTTTGCGGTGGCGCAGCTGCGGTCCAGATAGACACGTCGGGCGGGATGATCGCCGGCCAGATGCTGATGCCCAGGCCGCTGTAGGCCAGGAACACCAGGCACAGCGACAGCATGAAGGGCCCCGCGGCGGGCATGCCACGCACGCGCCGGATCAGGTCGAAACCGGCGGCCGCCACCAGCACGGGCACCGGGAAGAACCAGAACATGTTGGGCAGGCTGAACCAGCGCTGCGCAATCTGCGGCTGCGCCAGCGGCGTCCAGATGCTGAGCACGGCGATGACGGCCAGCAGCGCCAGCGTCAGCGGCCGGGCGATGTCGCACATGTGGCGGTGCAACCGGCCTTCGGTCTTCATGATCAGCCAGGTGCAGCCCAGCAGCGCATAACCCGCCAGCAACCCCAGGCCCGTGAAGATCGAGAACGGGCTGATCCAGTCCCATGCGCCGCCTTGATAGGCGCGGTCGACAACCGGGATGCCTTCGATGTAGGCGCCCAGCGTCACGCCCTGGAAGAAAGTGGCGCACACCGAGCCGAACACGAAGGCGCGGTCCCAAAGCGGGCGATGGTGCTCGTCGGCCTTGAAGCGGAATTCGAACGCCACGCCGCGGAAGATCAGGCCCAGCAGCATGAAGACCAGCGGCAGGTGCAACGCGCTGAGGATGACGGAGTACGCAAGCGGAAACGCCGCCATCAGGCCCGCGCCGCCCAGCACCAGCCAGGTCTCGTTGCCGTCCCAGACGGGCGCCACGGTGTTGACCATGACGTCGCGTTCATCGCGGTCGCGGATCAGCGGAAAGAGGATGCCGATGCCCAGATCGAAGCCATCCATCACCACATACATCATCACGCCGAACAGGATGATGACGGCCCATATCAGTGCAAGATCGATGCCCATGGCCTCAGACTCCTGAATGCTTGCGTTGCGCGGGCTCGGTGCCCGCCAAGGTGGACGCGGCGGACAGCGGGCGCGACGGCTGGCGCGGTTCGCCCGGTCCGCCGGACAGCGGGGCGTGGCCCGGTGCGGGGCTGGGGCCCATGCGGATCAGGCGCAGCATGTACGACACGCCGGCGCCGAACACCAGCAGATAGACCACCACGAACAGGGCAAGCGTCAGGGTCAGTTCACCCAACCCGTGGGGCGTGGCCGCATCCGCCGTGCGCATCACGCCATAGACGATCCAGGGCTGGCGGCCGATCTCGGTGACGTACCAGCCAGCCAGCATCGCGATGATGCCCGACGGCCCCATCCACAGCGCAAACCGCTGCAGCGCGCGCGACTCATACAAGCGGCCGCGCCACCGGGTCCACAGCGCCCAGCCGGCCAGCAGGATCATCAGCGTGCCCAGCCCGGCCATGATGCGAAACGACCAGAACACCACGGTCGCGTTGGGCCGGTCTTCGGGCGGGTACGACTTCAGCCCGGGGAACTGGCCGTCCCAGCTATGCGTGAGGATCAGGCTGCCCAGGCGCGGCACGTTCAGCGCAAAGCGCGTTTCTTCGCGCTCCATGTCGGGAATGCCGAAGAGCGTCAGCGGCACGCCCGCGCCCGGCTCGTTTTCCCAATGGCCTTCGATGGCGGCGATCTTGGCGGGTTGATGCTTGAGGGTGTTCAAGCCATGGATGTCGCCCACCACGGCTTGCAGCGGCGCAACCAGCAGCAGCATGCCCATCGCCATCGCAAACATCTTCTTCACGGCCGGGCTGCGGTCGCCGCGCAGCAGGTGCCAGGCGCCGGAGGCCCCGACCATCAGCGCGGTGGCCAGGAAAGCGGCGATGCCCATGTGCGCCAGGCGGTACGGGAACGAGGGGTTGAAGATCACAGCCAGCCAATCGGTGGGCACCACGCGGCCGTCCAGGATCTCGTAGCCGGCGGGCGTCTGCATCCAGCTGTTGGACGCCAGGATCCAGGTGGCCGACACCAGCGTGCCCAGCGCCACCATGACGGTCGAGAAAAAGTGCAGGCCCGGGCCCACGCGCGACCAGCCGAACAGCATGACGCCCAGGAAACCGGCTTCCAGGAAGAAGGCGGTCAGCACTTCATAGGCCAGCAGCGGTCCGGTGACGCTGCCGGCGAAATCGGAGAAGAAGCTCCAGTTCGTGCCGAACTGATAGGCCATCACCAGGCCGGACACGACACCCATGCCGAAGTTGACGGCGAAGATCTTGGTCCAAAAATGGTAGAGGTCGCGATAGACGGTTTTCTGCGTCCGCAGCCACAGGCCTTCCAGGACGGCCAGATAGCTGGCCAGGCCGATGGTGATGGCGGGGAAAACGATGTGAAAAGAAATGGTGAAGCCGAACTGTATTCGGGCAAGCAATAGCGCGTCGCTATCCATAGCGGTCTTCCTGACTTCGTCGCCGGCGCGAGGGTTCCGTCACAAGACGGCAGGCGCAGACGGGTGTTGAACCTGCACCACGAAGTTAGGATATGTGCGCTGATTGGTACAGATTCAGAATCTGAGAAAAAAAGCGGATCAGTTAGGGCGAATCCACGCAATAGCTTGCTCCTTCATAGGGAAAAGGCTGGCAGCTCAGTTTTTTTGGATTCGTCGACGTTACAAAAAAGACAGTACAGATAGCGGGGTGCGTCCCCTGATCCGCTCAGGCAGGGAAGGCAAGCCTTCCCTGCCGAGGGCTTAGCTTGCGCAGGCCTGTGCGGCTTCGTCGATCAAGCCGGCGACTTCCGCCGCGCGCGACGCCAGCGAGGCATGGCTGGCATCCAGCGTGATCACCTTGCGGGCTTGCATCCGGTTGGCCATCCGCGTCTGGTTTTCGGGGGCGATCATGCGGTCCTGGCTGGATATCTGGTACCACGACGGCTTGTTGCGCCAAGCGGGCGTCGCGACGGTGTCGCCGAAGGTGCTTGCCAGCGGCGCCTTCTGAGTAATGCCCATGACCAGCCCTTCGTCGGCGGGCAAGTCCTGGCAGAAGCTCTCGTGGAACTTGTCTGCCCGGACCCACAGGTAGCCGTCGCTATCGGGGGCCAGATGGGGAGCGGCGGCGGGCAGGTGTTCCTGCGTGATGCCGCCGGGGCTTTCACCGGCATCCGGGGCGAATGCGGCGATATAGACCAGGCCCGCGACGTTGGGCTGGTTGCCGGCGACGCTGATCACGGCGCCGCCATAGGAGTGGCCCACCAGCAGGACGGGCCCCTTCTGCTGCGCGATCATCTTGCGAGTGCGTTCGGCGTCATCCGCCAGAGAGGTCAATGGCATGTCGACGGCGTGCAGGTCCTGATAGCCCTTGCGCGACAGTTCCAGGATGACGCGGGCCCAATGGGCCGCACCGCCCCAGAAGCCGTGGACCAGGATGATGCTGGGTTTGCTGCTCATGATGTGTCTCCAGTGGGGCAAGAGCAACGATCATGCCCGGGAAGCGCGCGCCGCATCATCAAATTTCGCTATCGCGGCGCGCGCTTGCGAATGCCGGCAGGCGCGGCAATCGCCCACCTTGCCCGCTGGGCTACGATGGGGGCCCGCCCGTCGGAGCCACCCCCACATTTGGCGCAGGCCGTCGTCCTTCGCCGCAGAGACACCCGATCGTCATGAGCATTACCCAGAAGAAGGGCTCGTCCAATCCAGCCCAGGCTTTGCCGCACCGGATCCGCGATCAGCTGCGTTTCGATATCTTGACCGGCGCCTTGCCTGCGGGCACGCCGCTCAAGCAAGATGAACTGGCCGCCCGTTTCCAGGCCAGCCGCATCCCGGTGCGCGAGGCGCTGCGCCAACTGGAAACGGAAGGCCTGGTGGCGTATCCCCTGAACCGCGGCGCGGTCGTCATCCGCATGGACGTGGATCAGATCTGCGAGTTGCTGGACATCCGGATCGCGCTGGAAGGCTATGCGGTGCGCGCCGCCGTGCCGAACATGGCGCGGGCCGACCTGGAAGCCTTGGAAGCCCTGCTACGCGCCTACGACGAAGCGGATTCCGTGCCGGATCGGGTCGACGCGATTCGCCGTTTCCACCTGGCTCTGTGCGCCCCGGCGAATAACACGCGCCTGCGCCGGTTGATCGAGGAGTACGGCCTGAACACTGCCCGCTACACCTACGAGGTGATGTCGCAAGCGGCGGGCATGGACAGCCCGCAGGCGGATCACCACCGCATCCTGGAGGCCTGCCGCAAGCAGGACGGCGAGTTGGCGGCAAGCCTGGTTCAAGCGCACATTCTTGAGACGAAGAAGAATCTCGTCGCCATGCACCGCATGCGGCAAGAAAACTGACGTCCGAGCGCTGCGGGTCAAGGCGTCTGCCGCGCGGCGAGCGGGGCGGCCGGAAGCCGCTGGGCGCGCTGGCTTAGCCACACGCTGGCCACCACAATCGCCATGCCGGCCAATTGTGCGGCGGAGAGGCTTTGGCCCAGGACGCCCCAGCCCAGCAGCACTGCCGAAATCGGGCTGAGAAAGCCCAGTGATGACACCACCGCAGGTTCCAGCTTTGCGACGCCGCGGAACCACAGCACATAGGTCAGCGCCGCGCCGATCAGCCCCAGATAGGCCAGGCCCGTCACGTTCAGGGCGGTAAGCGGAGGCAAGGCGGGTTCGGCAATCAGCGCCACGGGTAGCAGCAGGATGCCGCCGGCGGTCAATTGCCACGAGGTGAAGGTCAGCGCGGACACGGGCGGCTGCCAGCGTCGGCTAAGCACGGTGCCCAGCGCCATGGATGCGGCGCTGGCCAAGCCGGCGGCAATGCCCACCGGATCCAGCGCGGCCTTGGGCGTCAGCACCAGCAGCGCCACGCCGGCCAGGCCGCTTAGCGCCGCCACGACGGACAGGCTGCGGATCGGCGAGCCCAGCAACGTGCGGGCCAGCAGGATCACCACCAGCGGCTGGATTGCGCCCAAGGTCGCAGCCACACCGCCAGGCAGGCGGTATGCAGCAACGAACAGCAGCGCCCAGAACACCGAGAAATTCAGCGCACCCAGGATGAACGCGCGCAGCCACCAGATGCCTTGCGGCAACTGGCGCACGGCCAGCAGCAGCAGGATGCCGGCCGGCAGCGCACGCAGCATGGCGACGGTCAGCGGATAGTCCGCGGGCAGCATCAAGGTGGTGACGACGTAGGTGCTGCCCCAGATGGCGGGCGCCAGGGCGGTCAGCAGAAGATCGGAACTGCGGCTCATGATGGTCGCTCCCGTTTGGCTCAGGCCAGCTCAAGCACGTCGGATACCGGGCGCCGCGGCTTCTGCGGCCAATTGGCCGGGGTGGCGTAACCCATGGCGACCAGCATGACCGGCACTTCGTCGGCCCGCAAGCCGAACGCGCCGGCCACGCCTACGGGGTCGAACCCGGTCATCGGGCTGGCGGACAGCCCTTGCGCCTGGCCTGCCAGCATCAGGGTGGACGCGCCGAAGGTGGCGCTGCGCACGGCTTCGTCTCTCTGGGTTTGCGGGGCATCGGTGTAGAGCTGGCTGGCGGCGGCCTCCCAGGCAGGGATCATCCCGGCGGGCATGAAGCCGGCCGCGACAGACGGCTGCAGGCGATCGGCCGTCCAGGCGGCCTGGGGCAGCACGCCCACCACGATGAAAGTCACTGCCGCGTCGGTGACTTTGGGCTGGTTCCAGGCCAATTCACGCAAGCGGCGCTTGCCGGCGTCGCTGCGCACGGCGATGAAGCGCCAGTTCTGCAGGTTGAAGGCGGTGGGTGCCCGCGTTGCCCAGGAAATCAGCGTGTGGATCTGCTCGTCTTCCAGCCCGCGGGCCGGATCGAAGAAGTTGGCGGAATTGCGGGCGGCGATGGCGTCGGTCAGCGGGTGGCTCATGATCTGGGTCGTCCAATGGGTAGGGGGTGTTGCCGGCGGCATCTACGCATTGCCGGATCCATGCCCACAGGCTAATTGAATCGCCGCTATACGATAATATCCATTCCATTCGCAATATCATTCACTGTAGGTGAATAATCAATGGATCATCTGACGGCGTTGAAGGTCTTCAGGCAGGTCGTGGAGCAGGGCGGGTTCGCGTCGGCGTCGCGCCAACTGGGCTTGTCGCCTGCCGCCGTCAGCAAGAACATCGCCGAGCTTGAACGCCACGTCGCCGCGCGGTTGCTGAACCGCACGACCCGCCGCATGAGCCTGACCGAAGCCGGCACACGCTATTACGAGCAGGTCGCCCGCATCCTGGATGATCTGCAAGAGGCCGAACAGTCGCTGGGCCCCATGCAACGCGAACCCGCCGGACTCTTGCGCGTAAGCGCACCCATGTCGCTGAGCCTGCTTCGCATCTGTCCCGCCGTTCCCGCGTTCCTGGAACGCTATCCGCAGGTGTCGCTGGACCTGAACCTGGAAGACCGCCGCGTCGACATCGTGAAGGAAGGTTTTGATCTGGCGATCCGCGGCACCGACCGGCTGGAAGACTCCAGCCTGGTGGCCCGAAAGCTGATGACGCTGGATCACGTACTGTGCGGGGCGCCGTCCTACTTCCGGCGCGTGGGCGTGCCGGCGTCGCCCGAGGCCGTGCGGGGCATGGAGCGCGTGCAGTTCACGTTGTCGGGCCATGCCGATGAGTGGGTCTTCACGCGCGCGGGGCAGACGCAACGCGTGCCCGTGCATGGGCGGTACAAGGTCAGTTCCAGCCTGGCGGTGCGCGATGCGTTGCGGGCGGGCTTTGGCGTCAGCCTCGTGCCGCGCGTGTACGTGCAGGAAGATCTGGACCGCGGCGCGCTGCAAGCCGTGCTGCCCGATTGGCTACCGGTCGAGACCTACGTCTATGCCGTCTATCCGTCGCGCCGCCACATGGTGGCGAAGGTGCGCGCGTTTGTGGATTTCCTGGTGGAAGAATTGGGCGCGCGCCAGCCCTGACCGCCGCGCGCCCGCCAGGCGTCAATACATGTGCTGGCCGCCGTTCATGGCCACATTGCTACCCGTCATGAAGCCCGCCAGGTCGCTGCAGATGAACGCGACCAGTGCCGCGACTTCCTCGGGCTGGCCCAATCGGCCCACGGGGATCTGCGGCAATATCTTTTCCTTCAACACCTCCTCGGGTACCGCCTGCACCATGCGCGTGTCCAGATAACCGGGTGACACGGTGTTGACCGTGACGCCCTTGCTGGCCAGCTCCAGCGCCAGCGATTTGGTGAAGCCGTGTATCCCGGCTTTCGATGCGGCGTAGTTGGTCTGTCCGAACGCGCCTTTACTGCCGTTCACGGATGAGATGTTCACGATGCGGCCCCATCCGCGGTCCGCCATGCCGCCGCACAATGGCTGCGTCATGTTGAACATCGAATCCAGGTTGCTGTGCATCACTTCGGACCAGTTTTCGAAGCTCATCTTGCGCAGCCGGGCGTCACGGGTGATGCCGGCGTTGTTGACCAGGATGTCGATCTGGCGGCCGTCGCGTTCCAGCCGCCGCATCAGCGCCTGGCACGAGGCGTAGTCGCCCACGTCCACCTGATAGATGGCGAAGCGCCGTCCTTTGGCCGCTTCTTCGTCGACCCAGGCGCGCGTGGCGTCTTCGCTGGCGTGGTAGGTGACGATGACGTCGTGTCCGGCCTCGGAAAGCGCCAGGGCGATGGCCCGCCCCAGGCCGCCGCCGCCGGTGACCAGCGCTGTGCGCTTAGCCGTCATGGCGCCCACCCGGCTGGCTGGCGTCGCGCATGGCCGAGCAAGCCGCGGCCATCTGGTTCGACATCGTGGACCACATCTGCGTCAGGGGCGACGTGCCGGCGGCCATGCCGGCGCCGGTGGCGCTCTTGAACCAGCCGCTCATGGCTTCGCCCAGACCGGCCGCCAGCGCGGCCTGCTCTTCCAGCGCGGCATGGGTGATGGCCTGGCTGGCTTCCAGCTGGCATTGCCATTGCTTGCGCGTGATCTCGCCCAGGGCCGGGGCGATCTGTTGCCAATCTCCGCCTTGCTTCAGCGGGCCGAGGGTGTCCAGGTACCGGGCGGCGTTGTCGTCGGCCAACCGGCGGCCAAGTTCCATCCAGCGTTGCTGGCTTTCTTGCGCAAGCTGGGCCAGCCGTTGGCAGTAGGCGGCATTGGCGCCGGCGATGCCTTGGGTCGTGGGGGCAGTAGTCTTCTTCATCATCCGTCCTTTTAAGAAAGTGGTAAGGGGTAACGAATCAGCCTCAAGCCATCTGGCTCAAGGTCTTGCGAAAACGCGCCAGAGAAAACGCGAACAGGACTGTGCCGATCAGCGCCAGCGCCAGGAATGGCTGCCACACGACGCTTAAGCCCGCGCCGCGGTAGAGGATTGCCTGGCCGAGTTCCACGAAGTGCGTGGTGGGGGCGGCCAGCATGATGTGCTGCACAAAGTCCGGCATGCTTTCACGCGGCGTGGTGCCGCCGGACAGCATTTGAAGCGGCAACAGGACCAGTACCAGCAGCATGCCGAATTGCGGCATGCTGCGCGCCAGCGTGGCCATGAAGATGCCCATGGAGGTAGTCGCGAAGAGGTGCAGCGCCGCTCCCGCCAGGAACAGCGCCACGGACCCTTCGATCGGCACGTGTAACAGGCCACGCACGATGAAAGTCAACGATAGCCCAGCGGAGGCCAGTACGACCAGCCCCATCGACCATACCTTCGCCACCATGATTTCGGTGGGGGTGACCGGCATCACCAGCAGGTGCTCGATGGTGCCGTGTTCGCGTTCGCGAATGAGCGCGGCGCCGGTCAGGATGATGGACAGCATGGTGACGTTGTTGATGATTTCCATCATCGCGCCAAACCACGCCTGCGTCAGGTTAGGGTTAAAGCGCATGCGCACGGCCAGCTCCACCGGCAGTTCGGTGGGGGCGCGGTAGCGTTTGACGAATTCGTTGATCTCGTCGGTGACGATCTGCTGGATGTAGCTGCTGCCGGTGAACGCCTGGCTCATGCGGGTGGCGTCCACGTTCAGCTGGATTTCCGCCGGACGGCCGGCCAGCACGTCGCGTTGGAAGTTCGGGGGGATGTTCACCGAGAATGTGTACTTGCCCGCATCCATGCCGGCATCGGCCTGGGCCGCGGTGATGAATGCGGGGGGCGTGAAGTGCGGCGGATAGAAGGCCGACGCGATGCGCGCGGATAGCGGGGAGGCGTCCTCGTCCACCACGGCAATGGGCGCGTTGTGCAGGGTTTCGGGCATCGCCGTGGCCGCCGTATAGATCATCAGCGTGAACGACACGGCGATCAGGATCAGCATCATCGGGTCGCGCGCGAGGCTCCACAGCTCCTTGACGCCCAGACGGAAGATATTGGCCAAGTGTCTCATTCATGCCTCCTGTTTCTTCAGCAGGAGCACCGACGCGCCCAGGATGATCGGGATGGCGGCCAACAGCGGCCAGAACGACCCTTGCAGCGCCGTGAAATCCAGCGCCTTGCTGAACACGCCGCGGCTGATCGTCAGCATGTGCGTGGCGGGGTAGATCTGCCCGATCAACCGTCCGCCGCCTTCCAGCGACGACACCGGATTAAGCAGGCCGGCGAACTGCACGGCCGGCACCAGCGTGCCGATCATGGTGAAGAACAGCGCCGCGATCTGGCTGCGCGTGAACGTCGAGGCCAAGAGACCGATGGCGGTGGCCACCACGTTGTAGATCAGCGCGGCCGCCAGCAAGGTCGCGAAGCTGCCGGTGATGGGGACGCCGAACAGCGTGACCGCCAGCAAGGTCATCAGCAGGAAATTCAGCATCGCCAGCGCCACGTAGGGCGCCTGCTTGCCCAGGAGGAATTCCAGGCGCGTGACCGGCGTGACGTACAGGTTGATGATGGATCCCAGTTCCTTTTCGCGCACGACGGCCAGGGCGGTCAGCATCGCGGGCATCATGAGCAGCAGCAGCGGAATCACCGCCGGCACCATCGCCGGCAGGCTGCGCACGTCGGGGTTGTAGCGGAACCGCGTTTCGATGCTGACTGGCTGCGGGGCGTTGGCCCCCAGCCGTTCGCGCGCCTGCTGCATCAGCCAGCCCTGATGCATGCCCAGCACATAACCGCGGATGGTTTCGGCGCGCTGTGGCATGGCGCCGTCAATCCAGACGCCGATCTGCGCCGGCTTGCCGCGCGCCACATCTCGGGCGAAACCCTGCGGGATCTCGATCGCCAGCGACAGCTCGCCGCTGCGCATGCGCGCATCCATGTCCTGGTAGTCCTTGATGGGGGGCTGCTCGATGAAGTAGCGGGAGCCGGACAGGTTCAGGCTGTAGTTCTGGCTAAGCGTGGTCTGGTCGCGGTCTATGACGGCGTAGCGCAGGTCTTCCACGTCCAGGCTGATGCCGTATCCCATCACGAACATCAGCAGCAGGGAACCCACCAGGGCCAGCGTGGCGCGCACCGGGTCGCGCCGCAGCTCCAGCGATTCGCGCCACATGTAGCTCAGGGCGCGCTGGAAGCTGAAGCCGCGATGCGGCGCCGGGGCGGGCGCGTCGGCGGGCGCGGCATCGGCCGCTTCGGCCCCGTCTTCGGGCTGCGTGCCGGCGCCGGCGTCGATCAGATACGCGATGAACGCCTCTTCCAGCGTCTTCGCACCGCGCAGCCGCGTGATTTCGGCGGGCGATGCGCTGACCAGCACCTTGCCCGCATGCATCAATGACATCCGGTCGCAGCGCTGCGCCTCGTTCATGAAGTGCGTCGAGATGAAGATGGTGACCTGGTCCTGCCTGGCCAGTGCAATCAGCAAGCGCCAGAAATTGTCGCGCGCAACCGGGTCCACGCCCGAGGTGGGTTCGTCCAGGATCAGCAGTTCGGGTTTATGCACCATAGCCACCGCCAACGACAGACGCTGGCGCACGCCCATCGGCAGGCTCTCGGGCAAGCTGTCCAACGCGTCGGCAAGGTCAAAGCGCGCCACCATCTCGTCCACGCGGCCGGCAATCTCGGCTTCCGGCACATGGAACAGGCGCGCGTGCAGCACCAGGTTCTGCCGCACGGTCAGCTCGCCATACAGCGAGAAGGCCTGCGACATGTAGCCGACGCGACGGCGCGTGTCGATGTTCTTCGGGTCGACTTCCTGGCCGAACAGCCATGCCTGGCCTTCGCTGGCGGGCAACAGGCCCGTCAGCATTTTCATCGTCGTGGATTTGCCGCAGCCGTTGGATCCCAGGAAGCCGAAGATCTCGCCGCGACGGATGCGAAAGTTCACGTGGTCCACGGCCACGAAGTCGCCGAAGCGCATGGTCAAGTCGCGGGCTTCGATGGCGATTTCGGCCTGGTCGTCGATGGCCAGCGGCACGATTTCCACCGGCTTGTGGCCGCGGCGCTTGGCCTCGGGCAGCAGCGCGATGAAGGCGGCTTCCAAGCCGTCTGCGCCGGTGCGCTCGGTCAGCGCTACCGGGGTGCCGGTGGCCAGTACCCGGCCCTCGTCCATGGCGATCAGCCAGTCGAAGCGCTGCGCCTCGTCCATGTAGGCGGTGGCGACGATCACGCTCATGCCCGGGCGTTCGCCCCGTATCTCGTTGATTAGGTCCCAGAATTGCGCGCGCGCCAGCGGATCCACGCCGGTCGTCGGTTCGTCCAGGATCAGCAGGTCGGGATCATGGATCAGCGCGCAGCACAGGCCCAGCTTCTGCTTCATGCCCCCCGACAGCTTGCCGGCTGGGCGCGACAGGAATGCAGACATGCCGGTGCTGCGCGTCAGGCTGTCGATGCGCCGCCGCCGTTCGGCCTCATCATGGCCGAAGAGGCGGCCGAAGAATTGCAGGTTCTCTTCCACCGAAAGGGTGGGGTACAGGTTCTTGCCCAGGCCCTGCGGCATGTAGGCGATGCGCGGGCAGACCGCGTCGCGGTGGCGGCTGCTGGCCATGTCGCCGCCCAGCACGTCGATGCGCCCTTCCTGCACGGCGCGGGCGCCCGCCACCAGCGCCAGCAGGCTGGACTTGCCCACGCCGTCGGGGCCGATCAGGCCCACCATGCGACCGGCCGGGATGTCCAGCGTGATGCCGTCCAGGGCCACGGTCTTGCCGTAGCGCAGGCTGACGCCTGCCAGCTTGACGACGGGAGGGGCGGACGTGTCCATCAGGGCACGCGGACTTCAAGGTTGGCGGGCCATGCCGCGTCGGCGTCCAGCTTCAGCCAGGCCACGCCCGGCAGGCCGGTCTTGACCTGCTTCAGATGCTGCGCAAGCAAGTCCGGGCTGATCTGCGCCTTGACGCGGAACATCAGCTTCTGGCGTTCACTGGCGGTCTCTACTGTTTTAGGCGTGAACTGCGCGGTGCTGGCCACGAACGACACCTTGGCCGGAATGACGTATTGCGGGGCGGCGTCCAGAATGATGCGCACGTCCTGGCCAAGCGCTACGCGTCCGGCCGCCTGCTCGGGCAGGAAGAAGGTCATGTATACGTCGGACAGGTCCACCATGTTCAGCACTTTTCCGCCGGCGCCCAGCACTTCGCCCGGTTGCGCGACGCGGTATTGCACGCGGCCGTCGCGCGGGGCGCGCAGTTCGCTGTCCGCGATATCGGCGTCGATGCGCGCGATGG